>DASZZK010000454.1:0-4506 GCA_035544975.1 Casimicrobiaceae bacterium
GGCACGCTCACCTTCACCGACGCCAACAACGGCACCTTCACGTATACGGTTAATGGCACCAGTCAAGTCAAGGCCATTACCCGCCAGGCATTCGGCCCGCTGCCCACGTGCGTCTTCAGCGCGCAGAACAACCTCGCGGCGGCAAGCAACTATCAAGGCCTGTGGTACAAGGCTCCGGCAGAATCGGAATCCGGCTGGGGGGTCAACTTCAGCCATCAGGGCGACACCATCTTTGCCACCTGGTTCACCTTCGACCACGACCATACGCCCATGTGGCTGACCGTGATCGCTAATAAGTCTGCGCCGGGCATCTACGCCGGAGCCCTATTTCGCCCCACAGCTGGTCCACCCTTCAACTCGTTCTCGTTCCCTCCGATAGGCAGCCCGGGCGGCGCCATGTTCCGCCAAGTCGGCACTGCGACGATTACCTTCAGCGATGGCAACAACGCGAGCTTTGCATATACCGTCGACGGCGTGTCGCAGACGAAGGCCATCACCCGCCAAGTCTTCCGCCCGGCGGGAACGGTGTGCCACTAAACGCTGCGCGCCGGACGTACCTGCGGGTCGCCAGCAGGGGATGGATCCTCGCTCTCGGTCTGCTGGCCGGCACGGCAGCGGCGGTTGGCGTTGGCGACACCGCGCCGGGGTTTTCGCTGCCGACCGCGAACGGCAATACGATTGCTCTGGAAGCGTTTCGGAGGCGGGTCGTCTACGTCGATTTCTGGGCGTCGTGGTGCGCGCCGTGCCGGCGCTCCTTCCCGTGGATGAATGAGCTGCAGCGGCGCTATGCCGATCGCGGTTTGACCATCGTCGCGATCAACGTCGACAAGAAGCGCGCCGATGCGGAGCGCTTCCTGCAGACGAATAGCGCGCGTTTCACTGTCCTGTTCGACCCGGAAGGCAGCGCGCCGCTCGCCTACGACGTCGTCGGCATGCCGAGCTCCTATCTCATCGACCGCCGCGGAGTGATAGTCGACGTCGAGGCGGGCTTTCTTGACGAGCGCAAAGCGGCGCGCGAACAAGCGATCCGCACTCTGCTGGCGGCGCCATGACCATGCGCCTGCTGACGATGTGGGTGACTGTCTGCTGCGCGCTGGTCGCGGGGGGCTGCGCGACCATCCACCCGCCAAGGGCGTGGGAAAAGGACGTGTTGGCGCGGCCGCAAATGCAGCTCGACCCCGACCCCCTCGACAGCAAGCTGAAGCAACACATTTACACCAGCAAGGAAGCGGCAAGCGGCGGTTACGGAGTTGGCGGCGGCGGCTGTGGCTGCAACTGAGTCCGACTGTGCTGCGCGGCGACCCGCGAGCGCCCTGTTGGCGGCGGCACTCGCGCTGCCAGGGGTATTACCTGCGACCGCGCTTGCGCAAAACGCGCCCGATCAGGGATTGATTTCGCTGAAGTTCCTCGACTATCGCGATTGGCAACCCGGCGCCGATCGCATGCGGGTCCGCAGCCCCTCGATGTATGTCCTGAAGCCACTCTCCGACACGCTAGTGGCGGAAGGCTCGCTCGTCTACGACAGCATGTCCGGCGCCTCGCCCGTCTACTACAACGCGCTCTCCGGCGCGTCGGGCTTGGGCGTCACCGATTACCGTACAGCGGGAGACGTCAAGATGACCCGTTACCTTGACGGCGCGGCGGTTGGTGTCGGCGCGACAGTGTCTTCCGAGCGGGACTATCTGTCGCGGGCGCTGTCTCTCGACGTGCGCCTCGCGAGCGCGGATCGCAACCGGACGTACGCGTTTGGCCTCGCCGGCGCGAGCGATCGGATCAACAGCACCAATGGACGGGCCGAAGGCAAGGAGCGGCGCACGCTGGAGCTGCTGGCTGGAGTGACTCAGGCGTTGTCGGCGGAGTCCATCGTGCAGTCCAACCTGACCTATTCGACCGGTCGCGGCTACTACTCTGACCCATATAAGACGCTCGACGCGCGGCCCGACCACCGGCGTGTGTTCGCGTGGCTCAACCGTTTCCGTGAGCACCTGCCGTGGCACGACGCCACACTCAAGCTTTCGTACCGCTACCTGCACGACTCGTTCGGGAGCAACGCGCATGCGCTGGAAGCCACATGGCATCAACCGCTCCCGCTGGAGTGGAGCGTCGAGCCCAGCCTGCGCTACTACACCCAGAGCGCGGCGAGCTTCTATTTCGATCCGCCGTTCAGGCAGGGCTTCGAGTTCGGCAAGCCCTATAGCGCGGACACTCGACTCTCCGCGTTTGGCGCGCTCACGCCGGGCATCGTCGTCGCCAAGCTTCTTCCCGACGGATGGAGCGTCGACTTGAAATGGGAGTTCTACCGGCAGCGCTCGAGCTGGCGTCTCGGGGGTGGCGGCAGCCCGAGCCTCGAGCCGCTTTCGGCGCGCTGGTTCGAATTCGGCATCGCCAAGACGTTCTAAGGAACCTCTGAAGCCTCCATCGCGGCTACGCGGGACGCATTCAGAGGTTCCCTGACTTTGCTCGTTTGCGGCTTCGCGTCAGAATGGAGCGATGCCACTTTTCCGATTCGGATTCCACGCCATGGCGGCCGCGAACGAGCTGCAGCTGTGGGCCGGCGACGAGTCGCGCGCGTCGGCAATGGCCGAACTTGCGGTAAACGAGGTTCTGCGCATCGAAGCCAAGTATTCCCGATATCGCGACGAGAGCGTCGTTAGGCAGATAAACCGCGCGGCGGGAAAAAAGGCCGTGACGATCGACGCCGAAACGACTGCCCTGCTGCGCTACGCCGACCGCTGTTTCCGCGACAGCGGAGGCCTCTTCGATATCACGTCCGGCGCGCTGCGCCGCGCGTGGGACTTCCGCCGCGTACCGCCGCGCCTACCTGATGCTTCCGAACTTTCAGCGATCTGTGCTTCGATCGGATGGGCGTGTGTCGAGTGGCATGATCGCTCGATCCGATTGCCGCGGGAACAAATGGAAATCGACTTCGGCGGCATTGGTAAGGAATACGCGGCCGACCGGATGGCGGCAATGTGCGCCGAAAACGGGTTTTCGCATGCTCTGGTCAACCTTGCCGGAGACGTGCGAGCGAGCGGGCCGCAGGAAAACGACGCGCCGTGGCTTGTCGGCATCGTCCACCCGCGCAGGCCGGGCGCCGTCGTCGCGCGCGTCGAGTTGCGCGAAGGCGCGATCGCGACCAGCGGCGACTACGAACGATTTTTCGAGATTGAAGGCCGCCGCTACAGTCACATCATCAATCCCATCACCGGCTGGCCGGTTTCCTGCTGGCAATCGATCAGCGTGCTCGCTCCGGTGTGCATCTTTGCGGGGAGCTGCTCGACCATCGCGATGTTGCTCGAAGCAAATGCAGAGGCCTTTCTGCGCGCGCAAGACGTTACGTATCTTGCGGTCGATAAAGCAGGTTGCCTGACCGGCCCGCTGGCGGCCAATGCGGTTGACGCATAGCATGCTTGCCCGATCGCGCGGCTGCCCGGCCGACCCGTGCGCACTTGATGCTCGTGTCGGGTGCAGTCCGACACCGCACCGCATGTTGTCCTAGCCGCTAATCAGACAACGCCGGATTCACACCGGCGGCGACACACAACAGAATAACAACACTTCGAATGGCGGCGGTGCGGCATGTTGCGAACGGCGTGCTTTGCGGCAACGTCATGGCCTGGCGGCAATCTCCAGGCACTCGAGGCAACACGGCTCCGTGGAAGTTCTCCTAATCGAGGCTTCGATGCGGCAAGCCGATCTAAAACACCTTTCTGCGAGGAGAAATCATGAGCACTCCCATCAATTCGTATTCGACCAGCGGGACTGGCTCCGCGACCGGCGGTGCACCGATCGTCGGTGCCGAGCGCCGGCGCTCGGATGGCCCGGGGCCGCAAATCATGGACGCGGCAACGCTCATCGGCGACACCGTCGTCAATTCCAGTGGTGAGGATCTGGGCAAGATCGAGGCGATCATGCTCGACGTCACCGCAGGCCGCATCGCCTACGCTGTGCTGTCCTTCGGTGGTTTTCTGGGTATGGGCTCCAAATATTTCGCCATACCATGGTCCGCGTTCACCCTCGACGCCGGCGAGAAGCGGTTCATCCTCGGGGTCAGCAAGGATCGGCTGGAAAATGCGCCGGGATTCGACAAGGATCATTGGCCGTCGATGGCCAACCCTACGTGGGCTACGGAAGTGCATGCGTATTACGACGTCACACCCTACTGGGATGACAATCTCGATACCGCACGCGATCGCCGATCGACGCCGGACGAACTGACGACGCCTCGAATCTATTGAGTCATAGTCGGTGTAGGGACGGCACAGACGACGACACACGAATAATTTTGCGTATCACGACGGCCGGCGACCCTCGGGTTGCCGGCCGTTGCTTTGGTTGGGCTCCGCGGTGACATCGCGGCCGAGACCTTGCACACGCGCCACGGATCTCGGCGACGCAAGATGCGTGATACGATGGCCCGCAGATTTCGATGGGAGCGCGGGCGATGAATCGACTCGATTTCGACGGCCGTACCGCCGTCATTACCGGCGGCGCGGCAGGCATCGG
>DASZZK010000455.1:0-6001 GCA_035544975.1 Casimicrobiaceae bacterium
ACCTCGATCGGCGCAAGTAGATCACCCGGAGACAATGGCCGGCAGGTGCGGGAACCCGCGAAAGCGCGCCCGCCCGTCGCGAACGGGATCGGCGGTGAGGGCGTAGTCGGGGAATCGCCTCAGAAACCGCGACAGCGCCACGCGTGCCTCCAGACGTGCGAGATTGATCCCCGCACAAGTGTGAATGCCGAAAGCAAACGCAAGATGACGGTTTGGCTCGCGCGCGATGTCCAATCTGTCCGGCTCGGGGAACTGGGCCGGATCGCGGTTGGCGGCGCCGATGCCTATGGTGATGCGTGAATCCGGAGCCAGCCTGAAGCCGCCCACATCGACGTCCGCTGTGGTGATGCGGTTGCCGAGCTGGACCGAGCTTTCGTAGCGAAGGAACTCCTCGACCGCCGTCTTCATTCTCTCCACGTCCTCGGACTGCTCGATCAATTTTGCCTTCTGGTCCGGCCATTTGGAGAGCGCATGCAGCGCGCTGCCGATGAGATTGGTCGTCGTCTCATGACCGGCGTTGAGCAGAAAGATGCATTGATGCAGGAGCTGGTTTTCGGTGAGCGGCTCGCCGCCTTCCTCGCCGACGATGAGACGCGTCAATACGTCGGTGTCCGGGTCGCGCAAATGCGCGCGGCGCTCGTCGACGAGGGTCTTCAGATACGCCAGCATGTCGGTGACCGCGCGATTGCCCTTGGCCGCGCGCTCCGCGGTCAGCACCGGCTCGAGAGCTCCCAGAATGTCCAGCGACCAGCCGCGTAAGGGTCCGCGCTCATCGTGCGGAACGCCCAGCAGATTGCCGATGATGCCGATCGGAATTGCCGCCGCGAAGTCGTCGATGAGATCGACCTCGCGTTTATCGCTCATCGCCGCGAGCAATCCGTCGACCAGCTTGACCAGGCCCGGTTCCATCGCGGCGATATGCCGCTGGCTGATGGCGCCGACGATCGCGCGCCGGACGCGCGTGTGCAGGGGAGGATCGTTGAAGATCAGGCTCGTCGTGTGGTGCTCGAAGAGCGGCGTCGCGCCGTATTTCGCGCCGAACTCTTTTTTCTTGTCCGAGCTGAAAGCCTTGAAGTCCCGGTACACCGGCACGATGTCATCGTAGCGAGTGAGAAACCAGGAGCCGTCCGGCATGCGCTTGACCGGCTCGTGCTCGCGCAGTGCGCGATAATAGGGATAGGGATCGGCGTAGAAGTCGGGCGGAAGCCTGGTCAGATCGAAGCTGGCCGCGATTTTCCGTGTATCCCGCGCGTCGATGTCGGCGATTGCCATCGAGCGCAGTTTACCGCAAGGTTTTTCCACCCGGGCGAGCATCTCGGATGTCGTCGCACAATGGCGCAACCCATGTCCACCGAACCGTTCCGACATATCGCGCATCTCGACATGGATGCCTTTTATGCATCGGTCGAGCTGCTGCGCTATCCGGAGCTGCGCGGTAAGCCAGTGGTGATCGGCGGAGGCCGCCGGCATCAGCCCGAGGAAATCGCAGATCCGGTCGGAGGTAGGGTCACGCGCAAGTTTGCCACGCTGCGCGGCTATGTAGGCCGCGGCGTGATTACGACCGCGACCTACGAGGCGCGCGCACTCGGCCTGCATTCGGCGCAGGGCTTGATGAAGGCGGCGCAGCTTGCTCCCGCTGCGATTTTGCTGCCGACGGATTTCGAGCGGTATCGCGATTATTCGCGGCGTTTCAAGGCCGCGGTGCGGACGATCGCGCCGCAGATCGAAGACCGCGGCATCGATGAGATCTATATCGATCTCACCGGCGTTCGGCTGCCGGAGCACGACACCGGTGTCGAGGCGCCGGCAGAAGCATGGTGGCGTGCGCGGGATGTCGCCAAGGCGATCAAGGAAAGCGTGCGCGCGGAGACCGGGCTTTCGTGCTCGATCGCGGTGGCGCCAAACAAGCTTCTGGCCAAGATCTCCTCCGAGCTCGATAAGCCCGATGGCCTGACCATGCTTGCCGCGGACGATATCGCGCGCCGCATCTGGCCGCTGCCGCCGCGCAAGATCAATGGCATCGGGCCCAAGGCAAGCGCCCGGCTCGAGGCGCTGGGCGTGCGCACCATCGGCGAGCTCGCCCACGCCGATCCCGCCTGGCTGATCGAGCATTTCGGCAAGAGCCACGGCGCGTGGATGCACGAGGCTGCCAATGGACGAGACGACCGCCCGGTGGAGACTTTCAGCGAGCCCAAATCGATCAGCCGCGAGACCACGTTCGAGCGCGATCTCCATCCGGCGCACGATCGCGAAGCGCTGTCGCGGATCTTTACCGAGCTTTGTGTCGGTGTCGCCGACGACCTGCAGCGCAAGGGCTACCTGGGCAGGACGATCGGGCTCAAGCTTCGCTACGACGATTTCAAGACCGTGACGCGCGACCAGACCATTGCCGCGCCGACGCAGGACGCGCGCGCGATCCGGCGTGCCGCCGGCGAATGTCTGAAGCGCGTGCCGCTCGATCGCAGGATCCGCCTCCTGGGCGTGAGAGTGGGCGCGCTCTGTGCCATAGAAGCGGCCGATGATTCAGCACAGACTTTCGCGCGGGAACCCACGACGTTCCCATTCGATTAGGTTCGGCGCGGCGAATGCGCGCCCCGGCGCGGGCGCACCGTAGTAGATTACGCGCTGATCGAGCACCGACTGAGCTGGCACTAGCGCAGCCGAAGGAGGATTCATGTTACGTGCAGTATGGATGCTCGTTGCCGGGCTCGCAGCGATGTCCGGACGAAGTTCGAGCTGGTGATCAACCTCAAGACTGCGAGGGCGCTCGGCATCACGATCCCGCAATCGCTGCTGCTACGCGCGGACGAGGTCATCCAATAAATGCCGACGCGAGAAGACACAAACAGCGAAGCAGATCCGCGCTCAGGCGGCGAGCGTCTTGATGCGGAGCGCCGTCGCCGCACGGACGAGCGCTGTATCCTTTGTCGCAAGCGGGAGACCCAGGCGCATGGCGAGCTCGAGGTAGGTGGCATCATAAGTCGTGAGGCGCCGCTCGCGCGCGAGCGGCAGCACGTCTCGGAACGCGCGCCCCGGCTGGTCAGGGTCGACGCGGATGTCGAGATCGCCGAGAATCCCCAGGAACTCGACGGCGCGCGCCTGGGTGATTCGCCGGCGTCTCTCGGCGCCGAGCAGAATGTTCCCGATCTCCAGCGCCCAAAGTGCCGGGACGTGTCCCGGCGCGGCGCGCAGACGATCGAGAAGCGCCCATGCCGCCGGTGTGCTTTCGTCATCGAAGCACCAGGCGACCGCTACCGAGGCGTCGAGGACGAAGCCAGTCACCGCCTTCCCTCATCGCGAACCTTCTTCCACGACAGCCGTCCCAGTGTCTGGCCCTTGGCGAACGCCTTGGCCCGAGCGATCGGATCGCCGGCACCGGTGCGACGAGGGGAGCCGGCGGGAACGAGTCGCGCGACGGCGATACCCCGCCGCGTGATGACTACCTCCACGCCGCGGGCGACCTCGTCGAGCAGTGCGCTCAGGTGCGTCTTGGCCTCGAATGTCCCGATCTCTTTCATGACAGCTCCTCTAACTAGTCAGATGACTAGTCTATCACGGTGAGACGAGCGACGGAGCACTCTTCCAGCCAAAACGCTAAACTCGTCTTTTCACCGCCGGTAAGAGGCCCCTCGTGCCCCGTCACCGCCGGAAAAGAGTCGCGGGCAAGCGATGTCCAAGGAGGTTCCGATGAAAAAAAAGCCGCTCTACAAACATCTGTACGTTCAAGTTCTGTTCGCGATTGCATGCGGGGTGCTGCTCGGTCACTTCTACCCCGATACCGGCGCGGCGATGAAGCCGCTGGGCGACGGCTTCGTCAAGCTCATCAAGATGATTATCGCGCCGATCATCTTCTGCACCGTGGTCATCGGCATCGCGGGCATGGAGGATATGAAAAAGGTCGGCCGCGTCGGCGGCAAGGCGCTGCTCTATTTCGAGGCCGTCAGCACGATTGCGCTGATTATCGGCCTGGTCGTGGTCAATACGCTCAAGCCCGGTGTCGGGATGAATGTCGACATCGCCGCGCTGGATACCAAGGCGCTCGCGAGCTACACGACCGCGGCGCATTCGCAAAACACCGTCGATTTTCTGCTGAATGTCATTCCCAGCACCGTGATCGATGCCTTCGCCAAAGGCGAGATCCTCCAGGTGCTGCTCTTTTCGCTGCTCTTCGGCTTTGCGCTGTCCTCCGCCGGTGAGGCGGGCCGGCCGGTCGTGAGCTTTATCGACAAGGTCGCGCACGCGCTATTCATCGTCGTCGGCTTCATCATGCGCCTCGCGCCCATCGGCGCCTTCGGCGCCATGGCCTTCACCATCGGCAAGTACGGCATCGGCTCGCTGCAGCAGCTCGCGCAACTCATGGGTACTTTTTACCTCACCTGCGTCCTGTTCATCGTCGTCGTTCTCGGCCTAATCGCCCGCTGGGCCGGATTTTCCATCTTCCGGTTCATCGCCTACGTCAAGGAGGAGCTGTTGATCGTGCTCGGGACCTCGTCGTCGGAGTCGGTCCTGCCGCGGATGATGGCCAAGATGGAAAAGCTCGGTTGCTCGAAGTCGGTCGTCGGGCTGGTGATTCCGACCGGCTATTCGTTCAATCTCGACGGGACTTCCATTTACCTGACGATGGCTGCGATCTTTGTCGCACAGGCGACCAATACCGACCTGACGCTCATGCAGCAACTCACCATCCTGGGCGTGCTGCTGCTGACCTCGAAGGGCGCGTCCGGGGTGACGGGCAGCGGCTTCATCGTGCTCGCGGCGACTTTGTCCAGCGTGCCGACGATCCCCGTGGCGGGCCTCGCATTGATTCTCGGCATCGACCGCTTCATGTCGGAGGCGCGCGCGCTCACCAACCTCATCGGCAACGGCGTCGCGACCATCGTCGTTTCAAAGTGGGAGCGGGAGCTCGATCACGCCCAGATGGAGCGCGGATTGCGTCGCGACGTCGAGGAGGAGCTCGAGGAAGAGGCCCGGTTGAAGCACGCGGCAACGAAGGCTGCCGCCAAGCCGGCGTAAGCGAGCTGTCTCTCGCGCATGTTCCGCATCCACGAACTGACGCTGTCGTCGCATCCGCGCTCGCTGCCGGGCTGGCAGTGATGCGCGGCCAAGTTCGCGCTTGTGATCAAGCTCACGACCGCGACCGCGCTGGCCTTACGATTCCGCAGTCGCTGCTGCTGCGCGCGGACGAGGCGATTCAATGATGAATCGACGGACGTTTGTTTGGTTACTCGGCGCGGGGACCGTTGCAACACCGCTGGGCGCGTTGGCGCAGCCCGCGAGCAAGATTCGCAAGATTGGAATTCTCAACGCCTTGCCACGTGAGGCGCTGCTCCCGCAGGCTTTCTTGGGTGGCCTTCGCGAACTGGGATATGTCGAAGGAAAAAATATTATTGTCGAGTACCGCAGCGGCGCATTCGTTGATTTCCCTGCGTTGGCAGATGATCTGGTCAAACTCAAGGTCGATGTGATTTACGCGGTACTGGAACAGGCCGCGCTGGCGGCAAGCAAGGCAACAACGACGATTCCCATCGTATTCGCTGTTATTGGGGACCCAGTGCGATCCGGCCTTGTCGCATCCTTGGCCCATCCTGGCGGGAACGTCACGGGGCTCACTGCGTTTGGTTCCGACCTCGGCGGAAAGCGCCTTGAGCTTCTCAAGGAATTGATTCCTCGCCTGTCGCGCGTCGGGGTCATGTGGAACCCCGCCACTCCGGCCAAGATGCCCGATGGGCCGCAAATGACCAGAACCGCACAGGTGGGGCTGGCGCAGACCGAGGAGGCGGGCCGCGCACTGGGTATTAAAGTGCAATCGTTTCCGGTGCGACGCCCAAGCGATTTCAATACTGTTCTCGAAGCAGCGATGCACGACCGGATCGGCGCGCTCATTGTGGAAGAGGATTCCCTCACCTATTCGGAGCGAAACCGCATTATCGAATTCGCGGCGGCGCACCAGTTACCTGCGATCTACGGCTACCGAGATTACGTTGTTTCAGGCGGACTCATC
>DASZZK010000456.1:0-3938 GCA_035544975.1 Casimicrobiaceae bacterium
ACTGGTATCGGGCTGTCACCGGAGGTCATGAGCCGGCTCTTCCAGTCGTTCTCGCAAGCCGACTCGTCGACCACGCGCAAGTACGGCGGCACGGGCCTCGGGCTGGCCATCAGCAGGCGCCTTTCAGAGCTGATGAGCGGGCGCCTGTGGGCCCAGAGCGAGGGGCCGGGTCGTGGGGCCACGTTCTTGTTCAGCATTCAGGCGCCGACCGCCGAACTGCCGCCGGCGCGACAGCGCGACTTCGTCGGCGTACAAGCGGAGCTGGAGGCCAAGCGCGTGCTCGTCGTCGACGACAACGCCACCAACCGCCGCGTGCTGAACCTGCAGGCTCTCAAATGGGGCATGTCCTCGCGCGCCACCGAATCGCCTCTCGAGGCATTGCGTTGGCTCGAAAACGGCGAGGCCTTTGATCTCGCGATCCTCGACATGCACATGCCCGAGATGGATGGGATTGCGCTGGCGCGGCAGATCCGCGAGCGGCATGCCGCGCTGCCGCTGGTGCTGTTCAGCTCGCTGGGACGGCGCGAGGTCGGCGTCGACGAACAGCTTTTCGATGCGTACCTCGCCAAGCCGATCCGCCAATCGCACTTGTTCGATACGCTGGTCGGCCTGCTCTCGCGCGGCGCGGCGCCCAAAGTCGAGGTCGCACCGGGCAAGCCGCAGCTCGATCCCGGCCAAGCGGTGCGCCACCCGCTGCGCATCCTGGTCGCCGAGGATAACGTGGTCAACCAGAAGCTCGCGCTGCGACTGCTGCAGCAGATGGGCTACCGCGCCGACCTGGCATCGAATGGCATCGAAGCCGTCGAATCGGTGCAGCGGCAGACCTACGATGTGGTGCTGATGGACGTGCAGATGCCCGACATGGACGGGCTCGAAGCTTCGCGCAAGATCAATGCGCGCTGGCGGCCACAGGAACGGCCGCGCATCATCGCGATGACGGCCAACGCCATGCAGGGCGACCGCGACATGTGCCTGGCCGCGGGCATGGACGATTATCTGACCAAGCCGATCCGCGTGGAACGGTTGGTCGAAGCGCTGAACCAGGTACCCGCCCGCAGGGACCGATGACGACTGCACCCGCGATTGATAGCGCGACCTTCGAAGCGCTCCAGCAAACGACGGGTGCCGACTTCGTGCTGGAGCTCGTCGATACTTTTCTCCAGGAAGCGCCGGTTATGCTGGACGAGCTGCGCCGCGCGCTGGCGGCACAAGATGCCGACAAGTTCCGCCGGGCTGCGCATTCGCTCAAGTCCAACAGCAACACGTTTGGCGCGCTCACCCTGGGTGCCATGGCACGGGAGCTGGAGCTCGGTGGCGTAGCGAAGGCGATCGAGAGTGGCGGCCAGCCGCTCGACGCGCTGGCCGAGGAATATTCGCGCGTTGCCGCGGCGTTGACCGACTTGCAACATGAGTGAGGTGCGGCGTGACCTGCGAAGCGGACAGGCGCGCCTGCTGGTGGTCGATGACAACAAGGTGAACCGGTTGCTGCTTGCGCACAGCCTTGAGCTGCAGGGCCACAGCGTCGCATTGGCCGAGAACGGGCGGGTGGCGCTGGAGATGTTGCGGCGCGAAGGCTTCGACCTGCTGCTGCTGGACATCGAAATGCCGGAGATGGACGGCTTCCAGGTGCTCGAACAACTGGTCAGCGATCGTCAGTTGCGCGACCTTCCGGTCATCGTCACATCGTCGCTCGAAGGCATCGCCAACGTGGTCCGCTGTATCGAGCTCGGCGCCGAGGACTACCTGACCAAGCCAGTCAATCCGGTGTTGCTGAAGGCCCGAATCGAGGCGAGCCTCGAGAAGAAAAGTCTGCGAGACCAGCAAAAGGAGCTGATGCGCCGCTTTGCCACTCCGGAAGTGGCGCAGGACCTGCAGAATTCCGGTTTCTCGCTGGGCGGCAAGCTTGTGCACGCCTCGGTAATGTTCTCCGATATCCGTGGCTTCTCTTCTCTCGCGGAATCGCAGCCCCCCGACGAGACGATCGAGCTGCTCAACACCTATTACGCGCTGATGTTCGAGGCGATCAGCGGCCACGGCGGCGTCGTCACGGTGATGATGGGTGATGGCTTGATGTCCGTCTTTGGCGCGCCGATGCCGCTCCCGGACTATGCTGAGAACGCGGTGCGGGCGGCGCAGGAAATGGTCGAGTTGATCGATCTGTTCAACGTCGATCGGCAGGCTGCGGGAAAGCCGCCGATCAATATCGGCATCGGCATCGCCTCCGGCGAGATGGTGGCCGGATACACCGGCACCAACAAGCGCGCGACTTATACGTGCATCGGTGACACCGTCAATCTTGCTGCGCGGCTCGAGACGCACACCAAGGTCGCGCAGCGCGCCATTCTGATCGACCAGGCCACTCGCTCGGCCTTAAGCGCGCGCATCACGGTCGAGCTCCTCGGCCCCGTTCCGTTCAAGGGCAAGGCGGCGGCAGTGGATGTGTTTTCAGTGGATCTCGGACAGAAGCTCTAACCCAGAGCCCGCCGAATTGATGGCGGCGGTGTTCAGAGCGCATTCTGCGCGCAGGTAACTCTCTCGCGTATCTCATCCAGGCATCGCGCTAACGTGCCTCAGGGACGTCGCCGGTTCAGCCGGTTCTCTTGTCCTCGACCGCAGCCGCAGGCTTTGCCTGCAAGATCTCGGTCCAGCTCGTATCGCTCTGGCGCGCGGCCGGGGAGTCGGCGTTGGTCACGCTCTTGCGCAGCAGCTCGCCCGTCGCGGCAGCGGGCAAGGGGCGGCCGAGCAGGAAGCCCTGGACCGTCGTGCAGCCCAGGCTCATGAGGAGGTCGATTTGCGTCTGCGTTTCGACGCCTTCGGCCACCACCGCCAGCTTCAGGCTTTTTGCCATCGCAATGATCGCGCGAGTGATCGCAACGTCTCCCTCGTTCCCCGCGTCGCGGATAAAGGATTGGTCGAGCTTGAGCTTGTCCAATGGCAGACGTCTTAAGTACGACAGCGACGAGTAACCGGTGCCGAAATCGTCGATGGCGATCTTGACGCCTCTCGCGCGCAGAGCGGTCAGGGTCTTGAGTGCCGCGTCCGAATCGACCAGCAGCATCGATTCGGTGACCTCGAGCTCAAGATAATCGAGCGGCACGCCGACCACCTGGGCGATCTCCTCGACACGCTCGGCGAGCGCGGGATCGCTGAACTGCACGCTCGAAAGGTTGACGGCGATCGTGACCGCGGGAAGACCCTGCGCCACCCAGGCGTTGTGCTGGATCAGCGCCGCCACAAGGACCCATTCCCAGATCGCCATGATCTGCCCGGCTTCTTCCGCGACCCCGATAAAGTGGGCCGGTCCGAGCATTCCGAGCGTCGGATGATTCCAGCGTATCAGCGCCTCGACGCCGACGATCTCGCCGGTGGGCACTTCGATCTGCGGCTGGTAATACAACTCGAACTGCTCGCCTTCGAGCGCCTTGCGCAGGTCATGCTCCAGCGAAAGCCGCTGCGCAGAGGCCTCACGCATGGAGTCGTGATAGAAGAAGAAGCGGCCGCAGCCTTGCGCCTTCGCGTGGTACATCGCCACGTCCGCATTCTTGAGCAGTGTGTCGATATCATCGCCGTCGCGCGGATAGAGCACGATCCCGATGGAAGCCGAAACGAACACCTCATGCGTGCCTAGAACGATCGGCTGCGCGAGCATCGCCAGCAAGCGAGTGGCCGCTCGCGCCGCATCCTGCTCGCTCGCCACGCTGTTGAGCAGCACGATGAACTCATCGCCGCCATGACGACACACGTCTCGTTCCGCAGCGCTCGCAAGCGTCGGTCCGGCGATGTCGTCGGGACGAAGACCACGCGTGAGCCGCTGCGCGATGACACGCAGCAGGTCGTCGCCAACCGCGTGTCCCAGCGTATCGTTGATGCGCTTGAACTGATCGAGGTCGAGGAACATGATCGCGAATGCCGTACCGTCGCGCTTGGCGGCTTCGAGC
>DASZZK010000457.1:0-2049 GCA_035544975.1 Casimicrobiaceae bacterium
GTGCCGTCATCCGCGCGCGCGAAGAGCGTGACGCTGCCGCGTCGCGAGGCCACCGTTACCACGCCGCCCGCCGCGACACCCAGGGCCAGAAGATCGTCGGGATGAATCGACGCCACCGGCGCCGGCTCGATGCTGTCCAGAACTTCGGTGCGCCGGGTCATGCTGCCGGTGTGCCAATGCTCGAGCTGGCGGCCGGTAATGAGCACAAAAGGATATTCGGTATCAGGCCGCTCCGCGGCAGGAATGATTTGCGCAGGAACGAATCGGCCGGTTCCGGTCGCGGTCGGAAAATCTTCGGTGAATACCACGCGCTCGCCGGGGTCGCCTTCGTGCTCGCACGGATACGTGACGGCGGATTCCTGCTCCAGGCGGGCCCAGGTGATCCCGGCAATCGACGGCATCGTCCTGCGCATTTCCTCGAACACCTGGCTCGGATGGTCGTAGTGCCACTCGAGTCCGAGCTGCCTGCCCATGGCGTTGACGATCCACAGGTCCTGCCGCGCCTCGCCCGGCGGCTCGAGCGCCTGGCGGCCGAGCTGCACCGCGCGATCGGTGTTGGTGAAGGTGCCGGTTTTCTCCGGAAAAGCGGACGCGGGCAGGATGACGTCGGCGAGATAGCCGGTCTCGGTCAGGAAGATATCCTGCACCACCAGTATCTCAAGCTCCGACAAGGCCTCGCGTGCATGGCTGACGTCTGGATCGGACATCGCCGGGTTTTCGCCCATGATGTACATGCCGCGAATGTCCCCGGCATGCACCGCGTTCATGATCTCGACGACGGTGAGCCCGGGTACCGGGTCGAGCTTGGTGCCCCATGCTGCTTCGAAGCGCGCGAGCGTGTCCTGGTTGTCGACTCGCATGTAGTCGGGAAACATCATCGGGATGAGTCCGACGTCGCTCGCGCCCTGGACGTTGTTCTGTCCGCGAAGCGGGTGCAGTCCGGTCCCCGGCCGGCCGATCTGCCCGGTCATCATCGCCATCGCGATCAGGCAGCGCGCGTTATCGGTTCCGTGGATATGCTGTGAGATTCCCATGCCCCACAGGATCATCGACGCGCGCGACGTGGCGTAGAGCCGCGCCACCTCGCGAATGATCGCCGCGGGAATGCCGCATAGCGGCGCCATCGCTTCCGGACTGTAGCCGGCGACGTTGGCCTTGAGCGCCTCGAAGCCGTTGGTGCGGTCCCTGATAAAACTTTTCTGGACCCAGCTCTCTTCGATGATTGTATGCATCATCGCGTTCAGCAAGGCGACATCGGTATCCGGCTTGAACTGCAGGTAGTGCGTCGCGTGTCGCGCGAGCTCGGAGCGCCGCGGATCGATGAGGATGAGCCTGGTCCCGCGCTTGACGGCGTTCTTCATCCACGTCGCCGCGACCGGATGATTCACGACCGGATTGGCGCCGATGAGCAGGATCACCTCTGACTGCATGACGTCCATGACCGGATTCGATACCGCGCCCGAGCCGATGCCTTCGAGCAGCGCCGCGACGCTCGATGCGTGGCAAAGCCGCGTGCAGTGATCGACGTTGTTCGAGCCAAAACCCGTTCGGACGAGCTTTTGAAACAGGTACGCCTCCTCGTTCGAGCCCTTCGCCGATCCGAATCCTGCCAGCGCGCGCGGTCCATGCGTATCGCGAATGCCGCGCAACGCGCCGCCGGCCAAGTCGAGCGCCTCCTCCCAGCTCGCTTCGCGAAACACCGACATCGCATTGGCCGGGTCCATCACGAAATCGGCTGATTTCGGTATCCCGGGCTTGCGGATCAGCGGCTTGGTCAGCCGCTGGCGATGATGTACGTAGTCGAAGCCGAAGCGCCCCTTGACGCAAAGGCGCTCGCGATTGGCCACGCCGTCGCGTCCTTCGACGCGCACGATGTGATTGTCCGCGACGTGATAGGTGAGCTGGCAGCCGACACCGCAATAGGGACACACCGATGCGACGGTCTTGTCCACCGGGACGAGGTAGGCGTCGTGCGCCGGCGCCAGCGCACCGGTGGGGCAGGCTTGCACGCATTCGCCGCAGGCGACGCAGGTGGATACACCCATCGGG
>DASZZK010000458.1:0-4361 GCA_035544975.1 Casimicrobiaceae bacterium
TCGCCACTCCGGGCGCGGCAAAGGCGTCGGCCATGCCGTGTACTTCGCGTGGTGCTTCCGCTCCATGCACCGTGGCACCCGTGAGCGTGAGCCCTACGAGCAGGAGCAAGGCAGGCAAGCCGGAGCGCCCGACCGGGGAAAGGACTGAGACATCGGCCGCTGGATGACTCACTCGCGACCCTCCACACTATTCTCCCCAAGCACGGTTACCGCGTCCGGGGCAAAGCGAAGCAAGACCGTCGCACCCTCGGCAATGAGCCCGTCGGGCCCCTCGTTGTAGCGGACGATCTGCAGCATTTCTCCCTCGCAGCGGACTGAATATTCGATTTTTTCCCCGAGAAATGTGCGCGACACGATGGTCGCAGGCAACAGCTCCGGCCCTGTCTTTTCGCCGCGGACGACATCGATGGCTTCCGGACGGACGATGAGCCGAACCGTATCGCCCGGTGCGAGACCATGGGGCGGCAAGCGGGCGCTGATCAGCGTCCCGAGCGCCGCGATCGTCAATGTCTCGCCCGCGATCGCCGTCACCCGTCCCGCGATGAGATTCATGCGGCCGACGAATTGGGCCACGAACTGCGACGCCGGGCGATGGTAGAGGTCCTCGGCCGTTCCTTCCTGCACGACGCTGCCCTGGTGCATCACGGCGATCCGGTCGGAAACCGCCATCGCCTCTTCCTGATCGTGTGTCACGTACACGGTCGTGATTGCCAGCCGGCGCTGCAGGTCCCGAATCTCCTGTCGCATCTGGACGCGCAGCTTCGCATCGAGGTTGGACAGCGGCTCATCGAACAACAGCACGCGCGGCTGGATGACGATCGCGCGCGCCAGCGCTACGCGCTGCTGCTCGCCGCCCGAGAGTTGAGCCGAGAACTGCTGCTCGTATCCGGCAAGGCCGACCAGCGCGAGCACGTCACCGACGCTCTTTCCAATCACGTCGTCGCTCCGTCCGCGCACCCGCAGGCCGTAGGCAACGTTCTCGAACACCGAAAGGTGCGGAAAAAGCGCGTAATTCTGGAATACGAAGCCAATGTTGCGCTGGTTCGCCGGCAGGTCGGTCACGTCCTGCCCGCCGAAGCGAATGCGTCCTGAATCCGGCTTTTCGTATCCGGCAATCATTCGTAGCGTCGTCGTCTTGCCGCAGCCCGACGGGCCCAGTAGGGTCAGGAACTCGCCCGGCCGCACGTCGAGCCTGACGTCGCGGGCGGCATATATCTCACCCTTCACGCGGTGCGCGTAGCGCTTCGATACGCCATCGACATGGACGCCGATGGTCTCCACGTTCATCCTCCCAGCAGGCTCGTCATGGGCACCGCGCCGGGCGCCCGGAAGAGATGCAGCACGCGGCCGATGATCGCAATCACCGCGAATACGATCGCGACGACGAGCACCGAAAACGCCGCCGCCGGGCCCAGCGACAGCTCGGTGATGTTCTCCAGTATCTTCACCGTGATGAGCGTCCAGCTGATCGAGACCAGGAAGATCGTCGCGCTGATCGCCGTCATCGAACGGATGAACACGACGCCGAGCCCGGCAAAGAACGCGGGCATGATCAGCGGCAGGGTGACGCGGCGAAACGTGACGCCGCTGCCGGCACCGAGTCCCTGCGAGGCTTCCTCCAGGCTCTTGTCGATCTGCTGTAGCAGAGCCACGGTGGCGCGGATCCCGGTGGGGCCGTAGCGGAAGATGTAACAGGCGATGATGATGAGCGCCGTGCCCGTCAATTCCAACGGTGGCTCATTGAACGCGATCAAATAGGCGATGCCGACGATCGTCCCGGGCAACGCGTAATTGATCATCGAGACAAGCTCCATCGTACGGCGCCCCACGAACGATTTCTTCGTGACCAGATACCCGAGCAGGATCCCGTAGAGGCCGCCGAGCGGCATCGCCAGGGCCGCGATGAACAAGGTATCGCGGATGGCCTTCAGCCCGTCGGTAAAGATCGTGCGGTAATGTTGCAGCGTGAAGGCGTGATTGGCGCCCAGCGCCACGACGAGCGAGGCGTACAGCAGCAGCACGTAGAAGTAGACGACAACAAGCGCGACTACCGCGCAGGCAGCCAGCAAAACCGCGCGCATGGCCGGCCCGATGCTGTCGAACGGCGTCTGGCCCGCGCCCTTGCCGGTGATCGTCACGTAATAGCGGCGGCTCACCCAGTAGCGCTGCAGCAGAAAGACCGCCAGCGCCGGCAGAAGCAGCGCGAAGGACAATGCGGCGCCCCCGCGCAGATCGAAGAGACCCGTGATCTGCAAGTACGCCTGCGTCGGCAGCACGGGGAATTGGTTGCCGGCGAGGATCAACGGCGTCGCAAAGTCGGCGAGCGACGCCGCGAACAGCAGCAGGAAGGCGTTGGCGAGCCCCGGAATGGTGAGCGGCAGCGTCACCGTGCGAAAGACCCGCCAGCGGGACGCCCCGAGCGAAAAAGCCATGCCTTCGACGTTCGAATCGATCGCGGCAAGGAGCGGCCGCAGTGTCAGATAGGCGATCGGAAAGAAGGTCAGCACCTCGGAAAAAAACGTACTCGTGAGGCCGTAGACGGTCACTCCCTTGAGTCCGAGCAGATCGTAGGTGATGAGCCCGCGCGGTCCAAACGAAAAAATCATCGCGATCGCGGTCGTGAACGGCGGCGACACGAGCGGCAGCAGCACCGCGACGTCGATGGCGGTGAGGAGCCAGCGGGGCAGGCGGCCGCGCGCTGCGGTGAACGCGAACAGAAAGCCGAGCGCGGTTCCGGCGCTCCCGACCAGCAGGGCGAGCAGCAGGCTGTTGCCGAACGCGCGGATCTGGTGTCGGTCGGACAGCACCGCGGCGAGGCCGGCGGTGGTGAACGCCCCGTTATCGGTCAACACCCGGACGAGCAACATCGCCAGCGGGTAGACCACGAACAGCGCCAACAGCGCCCATAGCACGAACACGGCTGCTGCGACGGCCGGGTCGTTGCGCATGCCCGTCGTCGCGGCCTTCCAGCGGCCGGTCGCGCTCACAGCGACCAGGCGTCTAGGGATTCAACACTTCCGCGATCCAGCGGTCGACAATGCGCTTGCGGTTGGCGCCGGCGTAATCGGCATCGATCGGGAAGATCTTCGCGCCCTTCAATACCGCGGCGAGGCTGGGCTCGAGCGCGACATCCGGGTGCGCGGGGACGAAGTTGATCTTGTACTTCGCGAAGAGTCCCTGCATCGCCGGCGAAGTGGCCCAGTCGATCAGCTTCTTCCCGAGCGCGGGATTCTTGGCACCCTTGAGCAGCGCAATCCCTTCGGCCGCCGTGCCGATGCCTTCCTGCGGGAAGCTTATCGTCACCTCGTAGCCTTTCGCCTTGGTATCGAGCGCGTCGACAATAAAGAAAATGCCGGCGCCGGCCTGACCCAGGCCGACCGGCAGCGTTCCCCCGCCACCGCTTTTGGTATACAGCTGCACGTTGGGCCGCAATTTTTTCATATAGTCGAACGCCTTGTTCTCATCGCGGCCGTTGACCTCGAGCACGGAGAAAATGCGCGTAACCGCCGTTCCGGAGGTCCGCGCGTCGGCCATCTGCAGCATGTTCTTGTACGCAGGCGCGAGCAGATCGTTCCACGAAGCCGGCGCCTTGAGGCCGTTCTCCTTGATGAACTTGTCGTTGGACATGAACACCAGCGGATCGTCGGCGATGGCGATCCATTGTCCATCGGCGTGCCGGAAACGGGTGGGAAGCGCGGCGAAGGAAGGCGGCTTGTACGGCTCGAACAATCCCTCGTTGATCCCGGCGGCGAAAGTTTCCACCGGCCCGCCAAAGAGCACATCCACACGTGGATTGTTCTTTTCGGCAATGATGCGGGCGAGCGCCTCGCCTGACGAGAAGCGGACGAAGTTGACTTTGATGCCGGTTGCCTTCTCGAATTCCTCGAACATGGGCCGCGCCCAGTTCTCGGGCCAGATCGAATAGACATTCAGCGTGTCGGCCGCGATGGCGGGCGCGGGAACAAGCTGCACGCACAGTGCGAGCCCCAATAACGGAAGGGCCGCGATGGCGCGCGCGGCCCGGTGCAGCAAACGTCGGGTGATGATCATCGGGAATCCTCCATTGGACGTTCGCGCTGCGAGTCTGTTTTTGGAGCAAAACGCAGTCTGGTGGAACGCGCTTGTCGCACGGTACCGACTCGTGTGGGCTGCGTCAAATCGCGTTGATCCTAGACCGCCAAACACGAAGTACGCATCTTCGGTCTCTGCTGGCGTACGATTTACAGCGCGCACTTGCCCACGTAGCCTTCCGACACGGGCGCCTCCGAGTCGGCCGGTGCCACGCCGCGCCCGTCGAACAAAACGGGAATCTGGTTGCCGGTTCCAAACTTGCTGTCGGCGCGGCGCCGCTCGTTGATGAG
>DASZZK010000459.1:0-2139 GCA_035544975.1 Casimicrobiaceae bacterium
CCGGCCAGATCGTCGCGCGCGTGTACCGGCACCCACGACGCCTCCTGCGCTGGCTTGCGCTCACCGCTGCCCTGAAGGTCCACGACCTCCGCGACTACACCTGGCGGCAGGGCCGCAAAGGCATCCTGCGCGGTCGCAATCAGGAGCAGCGCGGCGGCCGCGCTGCGGAGTGCCGCTGGTAGACGGTACGGCAATTCCACCTCCCTGCTGTGACATCAAGCTCTACGCCGAATCCATTTGCGACGTCTTTTCTTATCGCCGCGACCGGCATTCTCACGAGCCGTGGTCAGTGGCGAGGCAGCCGTGTGAACGGTACTTCGTCGATCACGTCACGTCCAGCAGTTTCAGACGCTGCACTTTTCCCGAAGCGCCTTTGGGCAGATCGTCGACCAGGCGCAGGATCTTGGGTGTCTTGTAAGGGCCGAGCTCGCGGATGCAGTGGGCCCGCAGCGCTTCCTCGGAACATTGCATGCCCGCTTTGAGCACCACGCAAGCCAGGATCTCCTGCCCATAGTGCGCATCCGGTATGCCCACCGCCGCGGCTTCCAGCACCGCCGGATGCTTGAGCAAGGCCTCGTCGATTTCGCGCGGCGCGATGTTCTCGCCGCCTTTGATGATCAGCTCCTTGAGCCTGCCGGTGATGAAATAAAAGCCGTCGTCGTCGCTGTAACCCAAGTCGCCCGTGGCAAGCCAGCCCTCCGCGTTCAGCGTCGCCGCGGTCAACTCGGGTTCCTTGTAGTAGCACAGCATGACGTTGGCGCCGCGCAACTGGATCTCGCCCGACGCGCCCCGCTCGAGCGCGCGTCCATCCGGCGCCACCACACGTGCTTCCAGGCCCAGCGGCAATCCAGGCGTGCCGTATTTGCGACGCGCGGAATCGAGCGGGTTGGAAAAGGCGACCGACGCGCATTCGGTCAGACCCATCGCCTCGATCACCGAAACGCCGAAGCGCCGCTCGAACGCCTTGTGCTGCTGCGGCGGCAAAGGTGACGACGCCGAGCGGCCAAAGCGAATGCCGCGGCAGGCATCGACCTGTTCGGGCGTGAGATCCGGTCCGTTGAGCAAATACGAAATGATGGTCGGCACCATGTTGAGCCACGTCGGGCGATAACGCTCGACCAGCGGCCACCATTGCGACACGCTGAAACGGTGCGGCAGCACGATGCTTCCTCCGGCGCAAACCGGACTGACGGTCGCGATGCACTGCCCGTTGACGTGATACAAGGGCAGCGACGACAGCACCCTGTCCGCGGCCGTCAATGCCTGCGCGCTGACCACCGCCTCGGCGGCGTGCACCAGATTGCCGTGCGACAAGAGCGCGCCCTTGGGCAAGCCGGTAGTGCCCGAGGTATACATCAGCAGCGCCGGCGTGCGCGAATCGACGGCTATCGGCGGACCCGCGAGCGCGGCATCGAGTTGCAGCACGTCGGGATCGGTCGCACGCACCGGGACTCGACGCCCGGTCGTGCTCAGCAGGCGTCTTATCCGGTCGATGAACTCGGGCGCGGCAAATACCAAGCGCGTATCGGAATGCGCCAGCGTGTATCCGAGGTGCGCATCCTGGGCGAGCAGATTCAAGGGCGAAACGACATACCCCGCGACCATGGTGCCAAGCAACAGTGTCGCCGCTGCGGCGCCGTTGGGCAGCATGAACGAGACGACTTCGCCGGGCAAAACACCAGCGTCGGCGAGAAAACCTGCGAGTGCGCGGCTCGATTCGCGGAGCTCACCGTAGGTGACGACGCTGCCGGGCTCGGGAGCGAACAGAAACGGAGCTTCAGGCTGGGCGTCGGCGTGATGGTCGATCACGTCGCGCAAGGTGCGCATGACGGGCATGACGCCGCGCAGGTGACGGCGCCTCAGGCGCCGAACTTCCGCCGGTAGTCTCCGAAGAGCTCTTCCTCGGTCGGCTCGTGCCGGGGAGCGCGAAGGGGACGCACCACGCGGGTGATGTTGAGAAAGTGGCGGTAGTTCAAGTTGTCGGAAATGCTGTTACCGCCCCAGGTTCCGCATCCCATCGACAGCGAGAAGGGGACGCCGTTGTCGAAGCTGCCGCCGGTGGCGAAGCAATGCGCCTGGTTGACGATCACCCGGCATACCGGCAACTCGAGGCCAAGCGCAAGCGCGCGCGCGTCGTCC
>DASZZK010000460.1:0-4435 GCA_035544975.1 Casimicrobiaceae bacterium
TGATAGCGGCGGTACAAAGCGAAGTCGAAGGCCGCGAAACCGAAGCGGCTCGTTGAATCATCGATAAACTATTGGCGGAGCAGACATGAGAGTGATCAAACCCGCGATCGCGATCGCACTGTGCGTCTCACTGCTCGTGAGCTCTGCGGCGCGCGCGGCGGATGCACTGCTGGAGTTCAACTACGGGATCCCGAATGCGAACCACGCGTCGGTGTTCGTCGCGCAGGATCTCGGGCTGTTCGAGAAAGTCGGACTCAAGCCGAAGTTCTTCATCTTCCAGTCGGGAGCACCGCTGCTCGCTGGACTGAAGAGCGAAAGCCTCGACGTGGTCACTGCGGGCCTCGCCCTCGCGCTCGCGCTCGGGCAGAACATTCCGCTCAAGTTCATCTTCTGGGAAGCGAATTCGGCGGTGAGCGAGGGTCTGGTCGTCGATCCGAAGTCGGGCATCAAGTCGTACCGGGACCTCGGCAAAGCGAAGAAGATCGCCGCCGCGACGGGCACGTGCGCGCAGGTCTCGCTCTACATGATGGCGAAGAAGGCCGGCGTCGATTACGCCAAGCTCGACGTCGTCAACATCCCGGCGCCGCTATTCCGCAATTCGTTCATGAGCAATTCGATCGATGCCGGCGTTGCCTGGCCGCCTTTCTCGCTGCAACTGCAGTCGGAAGGTTACCCGGTCGTCGCTTTCGACGAGGAGTACACGCCGCCGGGCGGGCTATGTCCCGGGCTCACCGCGGTGCGACCCGCGTACCTCAAGCAGCACCCTGAGATCGGCCTCAAGCTAGTGCAGGTCGAGGCGCTGGCGCGCGAGGCGATCGCGAAGAACCCGCAGGTAGCGATCGACGCATACGTCAAGCGCCAGCAGCTCGCGCCGGAAGTCGCGAAGGCGATCGTCGAGCGCGACTGCTGCGACCGCGGGATCCCGAGCTTCGCGCTGCAGGTCGACGCCAAGTCTCCGTATTCGATGACGTCAAAGGACGGTCTCGCCGCGAAGCTGAATCTCGCGATCGAGGCGCTCTACGCAATGAAAGCGATTTCCGAGCCGATTCCGCTTGCCGTCATCCAGGATGCGGTGGACCCGACCTACCTTCGTGAGTACATGAAGTCCGTGGGCAAGTAATACGGCGTCCAGGAGAAACATCGTGAGTACCATCGACCTCGAACTGGGAACAACGACGCCCGGGCTGCCGCCCAACGCCACGCGGCGCACCAGCGGTGAGAAGCGTGTCCCCGAGGTTGTTTACTCGGTGGGCGCCGTAGTGCTGTTGCTGGTCGTGTGGTTCGCGCTGTCGCACGCGAGCTTCATCAAGGCCGGCTACCTGCCGACGCCGGAGGAGCTGTGGGCGACGTTCGTCGAGCTGGTGAAAAACGGCTATCAGGGCAAGCCGCTGTCGGAGCACATCGGCATCAGCCTGATGCGCACGTTGAGCGGATTTGCGCTGGGCGTGCTGTTCGGCGTGCCGGTTGGCCTGCTGGCGGGATACAGCCGCCGCGCGGGCGCGATGATTTCCCCGATCATGGCGTTCATCCGGCCGATCCCGCCCATCGCCTTCATACCGATGGCGGTGCTTTACTTCGGACTCGGCGAGACCGGCAAGATCGTGCTGATCTTTTTCGTATCGTTCAACTATGTCCAGGCGAACGCGCAGGCCGGCGCGGCCAACTTCCCCATCGCCTATCGGCGCGCGTCGGAGTCGCTCGGGCTGACCAAGGCGCAGACGTTCTACCGGATCGTGCTGCCCGGGGCGCTTCCGCAGATCTTTACCGGCCTCAAGGTTGCGCTCGCGCTGTCGTGGGCGGTGGTGGTAGCGGCGGAACTGGTCGGCGCGCAGAGCGGTCTCGGCTTCATGATCTCGGACGCGGCGCTCCTGTTCCGCATTCCCGTCGTCTTCATCGGCATCGCCCTGATCGGCGCGATCGGCCTTATCCTCAATCTCACGCTCAACTTCATCGAGCACAAGATCGTTCACTGGAAAGGGCGCTGAGCGTCCCGGGAGGAAGTCATGAAGGCAGTTACATCGACCACCTTTGCGCTGATGCTGTCGGCCGCGCTGGCCACGAACGGTGCGCTCGCGCAATCGGCCGCGGCGCCGCTCGCGTTCAACTACGGCTATACCACCGCGGATCACGTCAACCTGTATGTGGCGCAGGATCTGGGCTTGTTCGAGAAGGTGGGACTCAAGCCGAATTTCCACACCTTCCCTTCCGGCGCGCCGCTATTGGCCGCCTTGAAGAGCGAGAGCCTCGACGTAGTTACCGCCGGCCTCGGCTTTGCTTTCGCACTGGGCCAGAAGATTCCCGTGACGATGATCTTCTGGAACTCGAACGACTCCACCGGTGAGGGCCTCGTCGTCGACGCGAAGAGCGGCATCAAGTCGTTCCAGGATATCGGCAAGGCGAAGAAGATCGGCGCCGCGTCCGGCACCTGCGCGCAGGTGGCGCTCTACCTGATGGGGAAGAAGGTCGGTATCGACTACGGAAAGCTCGATGTCGTCAATATTCCGGCTCCGCTCATGCGCAACTCATTCATGAGCAATTCGATCGACGCCGGCATCGCCTGGTCGCCGTACTCGGTGATGCTGGACGCGGAAGGTTTCAAGGTTGTCAGTTGGGATTCGGAATACACGCCGCCGGGCGGCCTTTGTCCGCGCACGACTGCGGCACGGCCGGCGTTCCTGAAGGCGCATCCCGAGATCGGCGTCAAGCTGCTCGAGGTCGACGCGATGGCGTCCGAGGCCGTCGCCAAGAATCCGCAGGTGGCGATCGATGCGCTGGTCAAGCGACTGGCGCTGACGCCGGCGGTGGCGAAGGCGACCATCGAGCGCGTGTACATGCAGCGCCCTACATACGCGCAGCAGGTCGACGCTACCTCGCCCTATTCGATGACGTCGAAGGACGGCGGGCTGGCCGGCAAGTACCTGCTCGCCACGCAAGTGCTCTACGAGACCAAAAGCGTTCCCGAGCCCGTGCCGATGAACGTAATCCAGGAGGCGATCGACGCAAGGTACCTCGTCAAGTATCTTGACGCGACGAAAGCGAAGAAGTAACCGTTCAACCCCCACGAAGCTCATGAGGTAAACACGATGGCAAAAACCTACACCAAGCGACTTGGCATCCTGCGCAAGAAGGATGGCATGACCCACGAGCAATTCGTCAACCACTGGATGGGCACGCACGCGGTGCTTTGCTCGAAGCTTCCCAAGCTGCGGCGCTACTCGGTCAACCTGGTGGATCGCAAGCGTTTCCCCAAGTTCGATTACGACGGATTCTCCGAGCTGTGGTTCGATTCCGAGGCCGACCTGGTCGCGGCGTTCGCAAGCCCCGAAGGCAAGACGCTGCTCGCCGACCTCCCCAACTTCACCGGGCAGATCGACCCGATCATCTCGGTTGAAACGCAGATTCTCTGGCCTTGAGCCTAAGCGGAGCAGACGAACATGGGACAACTGGAGGGGAAAGTGGCGATCGTCACCGGCGCGGCTGGCGGATTCGGCGAAGGCATCGCGAAGCTGTTCGTGAAAGAGGGCGCACGCGTTCTGATCGTCGATCTCGACGGCGCCAAGGCGCAAAAGGTCGCGGCGGAGCTAGGTGCCAGCGCAAAGGCGCAGCAGTGCGACGTCTCGAAAAGTGCCGACGTGCGCGCCGCGGTGAAGGCGTGCATCGACGCCTTCGGACCTCCCGACATCGTAGTAAACAATGCTGGTACGACGCATCGCAATCAACCGATGCTGGACGTCGACGAAGCAACGTTCGATCGCGTGTTCAACGTCAACGTAAAATCGATCTACCACATGACGCAGGCGGTCGTTCCGATCATGCGCGAGCGCAAGCAGGGCGCGATCATCAACATCGGGTCCACCGCCGGCATACGGCCCAGACCCGGCCTCACGTGGTACAACGCATCGAAAGGTGCGGTGAATCTGCTTTCGAAATCGATGGCGGCGGAGCTCGGCCCGGACAATATTCGCGTCAATGTCATTTGCCCGGTGATGGGGGCGACCGGCCTGATCGAGCAGTTCCTCGGTGTGCCGGATACGCCGGAAAATCGTGCTAAGGTCATTGCAGGGATCCCGCTTGGCCGAATGTCCACACCGGACGACGTCGCCAATGCGACGCTGTACCTCGCGAGTGACGCGGCCAAGTTCATCACAGGCGTCGAGCTGCCCGTGGACGGAGGGCGCACCATCTGACTCGGGCGCCGAGATCTTGCTCCTCCGAGCAGCACGACCTGGCCGCGAGTCGCCTGTTGCATGAAGCCGTCGATCGACCACATCCTTTTCGGTACCGATGAGGCCATCGAACAGCCGCTGCTGTTGCACGCAGGGCCGTTGCGAATGGCGCTGCGCCGCGGGAGGTTGTCAGATATCTGCGTCGGTGAGGTCGAGGTCTGGCATGGCGTCGCATTTCTGTATCGCGACGCGGATTGGGGAACGCCTGA
>DASZZK010000461.1:0-10738 GCA_035544975.1 Casimicrobiaceae bacterium
CGATTCGCCTCCGCGGAGAGTTCGGCGATCAGACCGTCGAGCTTGTCAGGCTTCATCCAGCTGCACATGCGCTTGTTGTTGACCAGGAGCACCGGCGCGTCGCCGCAGGCACCCAGACATTCGCCTTCTTTGAGCGTAAACAGACCATCGGCGGTGGTTTCGCCAAAGCCTACGCCGAGCTTCTGCTGCAGATACGCCGCCGCCTGGGCCGCGCTCGACAGCGCGCAAGGGAGATTGGTGCAGATCGTGAGCTTGTATCTGCCGATCGGCTCGGTGTTGAACATCTCGTAGAACGTCGCCACCTCGTAGACCGCGATCGGCGGCATGCCGAGGTAGTGGGCAACGAAATCCATCGTCTCGGTCGCGAGCCAGCCATGCTCGTCCTGCGCAATGGCGAGCGCGGCCATCACCGCCGACTGGCGGTGCGCCGGCGGATACTTTGCGATCTCGCGATCGATACGCTTCAGGGCGTCTGCGCTCAGCATGGTCAGCCGGTTGACGAGCGAACGGGTGAGTATTGCGCGACACACACCGCGACCAGGTCGGGCAAGCGCGCGCTCATATCTCGTCGGTCCAGTAATCCACGTGATGCTCGGTACGTGTCATGTGCCGCAGACCGCTGCCGTAAGCGCCGACCTTTTTCGAATCCGGATATTCACAGACCTCCGCCGGCATCATGGTGCTGACCGAGATATAGCCGAGCTCGGCATCCGAGTCGTTGACGATCTGGTGCGCCGTATCCGGGCCGCCCACCGGACAGCAGATGAAGTCGCCCGCGCGGATTTTTCGTGTCTCGTTTCCATAGCGAAGCGTGCCGCTGCCCTTGACGATGAAGAACATCTCCTCCTCGGCGCGGTGGCTGTGGAAAGGGCAGGAGCGCTTGCCGGGCGGGACGACATCGTATGAATACCCCAGGTCCTTTGCGCCGAGCAGCGGGCCGATGCGCACGGCGTCGCACTGGTACTGCTCACCCTTCGAGAAGTGCTCCAGC
The DNA here is from genome assembly GCA_035544975.1 of Casimicrobiaceae bacterium. Lineage (GTDB taxonomy): Bacteria > Pseudomonadota > Gammaproteobacteria > Burkholderiales > Casimicrobiaceae > PALSA-1003. The sequence goes on from DASZZK010000461.1 coordinate 992, forward strand.
TTCAATTCGTCGATGTTGATGACTCTGGAATCGATAACGCTCATCGGTCGATCTCCCCAAATACGATGTCCTGCGTGCCGATGATCGCGACGACGTCGGCGATCATGTGCCCTCGCGACATTTCGTCGAGCGCCGCGAGATGCGGAAAGCCCGCCGCCCGAATCTTGAGCCGATAGGGCTTGTTCGCTCCATCGGAAATGATGTAGATGCCGAACTCGCCCTTCGGATGCTCGACCGCGGCGTAAGCTTCGCCGGGCGGAACGTGAATGCCCTCGGTGAAGAGCTTGAAATGATGGATGAGCTCCTCCATGTTGGCTTTCATTTCCTCGCGCGACGGGGGCGCCACCTTGTGACTGGCGGTGATCACCGGGCCGGGGTTCGTGCGCAGCCAGGTTATGCATTGCTTGATGATCTTGTTCGCCTCGCGCATTTCCTGCACGCGGACGAGGTACCGGTCGTAGCAGTCGCCGGTGGTGCCCACCGGAATGTCGAATTTCATCTGATCGTAGACCGCGTACGGCTGCTTCTTGCGCAGGTCCCAAGCGACGCCGGAGCCGCGCAGCATCGGGCCGGTGAATCCCAGCGCCATCGCACGCTCCGGCGTGACCACGCCGATGCCGACGGTGCGCTGTTTCCAGATGCGGTTGTCGGTGAGCAAGGTCTCGTATTCGTCGACGTAGCCGGGAAACCGGCGCGTAAAATCCTCGATGAAGTCGAGCACGCTGCCGCGCCGGTTCTCGTTCATGCGCGCAATCGCCTTGGCATTGTGAATCTTCGACACCTGGTACTGCGGCATGCGCTCGGGCAGATCGCGGTAGACGCCGCCCGGCCGGTAGTAGGCGGCGTGCAGGCGTGCGCCGGACACCGCCTCGTACACGTCCATCAGGTCCTCGCGCTCGCGGAAGCAGTACAGGAAGGTGGTCATCGCACCGACATCCAGCGAGTGCGCGCCGAGCCACAGCAGGTGGTTCAGAATGCGCGTGATCTCGTCGAACATCACGCGTATGTATTGAGCGCGGATGGGGACGTCGACGCCGAGCAGCCTTTCGATGGCGAGACAGTAGGCATGCTCGTTGGACATCATCGACACGTAGTCCAGTCGGTCCATGTACGGCAGCGCTTGAAGGTAGGTCTTGTATTCGGCCAGCTTCTCGGTCGCCCGGTGCAAGAGGCCGATGTGCGGGTCCGCGCGCTGGATCACCTCGCCGTCGAGCTCGAGCACCAAGCGCAGCACGCCGTGCGCCGCCGGGTGCTGGGGGCCGAAGTTCATCGTGTAGTTGCGGATCTCGGCCACGATCAACCTTTTCGGAAGCCTTCGCTCTCGGCAAAGTTCTCCTCGCGGATGATGCGGGGAGTCACTTCGCGCGGCTCGATAGTCACCGGCTGATAGATGACGCGGCCCTGTTCGGGGTCGTAGCGCATTTCGACGTGTCCCGACAGCGGGAAATCCTTGCGGAACGGATGCCCGACGAAGCCGTAGTCGGTGAGGATTCGCCGAAGGTCCGGATGGCCCGCGAACATGATCCCGTAAAAATCGAATGCTTCGCGCTCGTACCAGTTGGCACCGGGCCACACATCGATCACCGACGGCAGGACCGGAAAATCGTCGTCCGCCGCGAAGCTGCGCACGCGCAGGCGCGTGTTATGGGTCAGCGACAGCAGGTGGTAGACGACCGCAAAACGGCAGGGGTGTGTTCGTACTAGGGGTTCGGGCGGAGTGGCATCGGAGCCCGAATAAAGGATGTCGGGTTGCTCCCCGCCGTATGCGGAATAGTCGACGCCGCAAAGATCGATCAGCGTCTCGAAGGAGAGCTCGGGCCGATCGCGCAAGCCGCGCATGGTCTCGACGAGGTCCGCGACAGGGACGACGACAGTAAGCTCGTTCAGGGCGACGGTCACGCCGCCAAGCCGCTCGCCGAACGCGGCGGTGAGCGACGCCGCGAGGGTCTCCGTTTTCATCAGCGCGCGATGGTGTTAGTGCGCCAGATCTTGTTCTGAAGCTGCAGGATGCCGTACAGCAGCGCTTCCGCCGTTGGCGGGCAACCCGGAACGTAGATGTCCACCGGAACGATGCGATCACAGCCGCGCACGACGGAGTACGAATAGTGGTAGTACCCGCCACCGTTGGCGCACGAACCCATGGAGATCACCCACCGTGGCTCGGCCATCTGATCGTAGACCTTGCGCAGTGCGGGCGCCATCTTGTTGCAGAGTGTTCCGGCGACGATCATGACGTCGGACTGGCGAGGACTCGGCCGGAAGACGACGCCGAAACGGTCGAGATCGTAACGAGCCGCGCCGGCGTGCATCATCTCGACCGCGCAGCACGCCAAGCCGAATGTCATCGGCCACATCGAGCCGTTGCGCGACCAGTTGATCAGCGCATCGAGCGTCGTGGTGGCGAAGCCCTTTTCGAGGATGCCTTCAATGGCCATTGGATACGCCCGAACCTCGCGCCCGCGGCCTCCATGTTGCATTAACGTCAGGTGACCCTTGCGCGTCGGCCGCCAGCGTCGACTCGCAATTCCCCGTCGATCCCCGCGCTATGCGCGGGGCCCCTCGCCGGAAGGCTCGCGCCGCTACTCCCATTCCAGAGCTCCCTTTTTCCATTCGTAGATGAATCCCACGATCAGGATGGCCAGGAAAATCATCATCGACCAGAAACCGAAGACGCCTATCTCGGGCAACACGACCGCCCATGGAAAGAGGAACGCAATTTCGAGGTCGAAGAGAATGAACAGGATCGCGATCAGATAGTAGCGGACGTCGAACTTCATCCGCGCGTCTTCGAAAGCCTCGAAGCCGCATTCGTAGGGGGAGAGTTTCTCGGGGTCGGGGCGGCTCGGAGATACAAGCGAACCGAGCGTCAGCATGATCAGGCCGACGCCGATGCCGACAAGGATGAAGAGCAGGACCGGAAAGTACAGTTGCAGCATGATCGGATGAAGCCAACCCTCGTCAATCGTTGCCGGGCCGCGCATCCTCCGCGCGGCCTCCCACTGCTCTCCTGCTCCTTCTGACCGGGGCACCCGTCGGGGCGCCCTTGTTCTCTTTGGTGCCGACGGGGAGACTCGAACTCCCACGGCTTACGCCACTGCCCCCTCAAGACAGCGTGTCTACCAATTTCACCACGTCGGCTTTATCAGCCTTTCCGATCCCAAGTCCGTGACCGGCTTCAGCCGAACCCGCACCTACCGATTGCCACTGCCTAAAACCGACCGCTGACCGCTCGTTATTTGGCTACCGTTATCTCGGCGCCTTATTTGGGTACATCCGCCGCTTTGGAGGACGAATCCTTAGTCGGCGCGGGTGCCGCCGGCTGCACTGCCGGCGGTGCGTTTGCCGGTACCTCCGCGGCTTTCGTCACCGGATCCGGCGCCTTTGGCGCGGTTTGCATGACACCCTGCTTCATGACGTCGCCGGGTCCCGCCGCATGCCGAGTGCTCGCGAGATACGTCAGCCCAAGGCTCGACAGAAAAAATACCGTTGCCAGTATGGCCGTCGTTCGCGACAGGAAATTCGCTGATCCCGCCGCGCCGAAAAGACTTCCCGACGAGCCGCTGCCGAAGGCGGCGCCCATGTCCGCTCCCTTGCCGTGCTGCAGCAGCACGAAGCCGATCAGCGCCGCCGCAACGACGACGTGCAATCCCAACAACAGCGTTTCCCAGATCATTCTTTATCCTCGTTGCGGCGCTGGACACTCTCGCCGATCAAGCGAAACTTAGGCACCGGCAATTGCCAAAAATTCATCAACATTCAGTGACGCGCCGCCGATCAAGCCGCCATCGATATCGACGCACGCAAAAAGCGCCTTCGCATTGCCTGCCTTGACGCTCCCGCCGTAGAGCAAGGGAACGTTTGCGGCCGCTCTCTCATGCTTGCGCAGCCGCTTGCGCAAGACTTCATGCACGGCTTGCGCCTGCTGCGGGGTTGCCGATCGGCCCGTCCCGATCGCCCACACCGGCTCATAGGCAACCACCGTCTCCGCGATGCGCCGGCCTATTCTCGACGCGACCGCATCGAGCTGACGCAGCACCACGGCATCTCCGGCGCCTGACTCGCGCTCGGCCCACGACTCGCCCACGCAGACAATCGGCGTCATCCCGGCTTCCAGTGCGGCGCTCGACTTTGCAGCCACCATTTCGTCAGTCTCGCCGTACAGCGCTCGTCGCTCCGAATGCCCGACGATGACGTACCTGCAACCAAATTCAGCGACCATGCCGGCTGCGACTTCGCCGGTATGAGCGCCATGCGCGTATTCGCTCACATTCTGCGCGCCCCAGCCAATCGCCGAGCCAGACAACGCCGCCTGGGCTTGCCACAAATACGGAAACGGAACGCAGACCGCGATTTCCCGCATCGCCTGCACCGGCCAGCGGGCCCGCAGATCCGCCAGCAGCGCGTCATTTCGGCGCAAATCGCCGTTCATCTTCCAGTTACCAACGACGAGCTTGCCAGGCATGGGTGGTCAATCTACGGAGGACCCCGGCGGGACCCGGCCAAAACCTTCAGATTTTAACCCGCCGCGTGCAGTGGGGTCAACGCGCTGCGGTGCAACAATCGGGCCCAAGTCCCTATGTGGCGACCTCGATCCCGGCCAGGCGGCGCAGGCGGCGCATCAGAAGCGGCAAAAACCACACCGCGAGGGTCATGGCACCGAGCGTGGCGGCGATCGGCCGCTCGAAGAACGCAAGGAGGTGGCCGTCCGACTTGATCATCGAGGTGACGAAATTCTCCTCGAGCATGCCGCCGAGAACCACGCCGAGGATCGCCGGCGCAACAGGAAAGCCGCTCGCCTCGAGAAAGTATGCGGCAATGCCGGCGACCAGCATCACGGTCACGTCGAACGCGGTGTTGTTGATCGCGAACGAGCCGACCACGCAAAACAACATGATCACCGGCATCAATACCGTACGCGGGACCTTGAGAATCTGCTTCGACACCTTGATGCACCACCATCCCAGAGGAAGCATGATCAGGTTGGCGATAATGAACAGCAGATAGACCGCGTAGATGTTCTGCGGATTATTGGTGAACAGCGACGGGCCGGGATTCATGTTCTTCATGTACAGCACGCCGATCACGATCGCGGTAATGGAGTCCCCCGGAATGCCGAACACCAGCGCCGGAATCCAGGCGCCGGCCAGCGCGCTGTTGTTGGCCGATCCGGATTCGACGATGCCTTCGACATGGCCGGTTCCGAATTTTTCGGGCTCCTTGGAAAATTTCTTGCTGATCGCGTAAGTGATCCACGCGGCGATGTCGGCGCCCGCACCCGGCAGCGCGCCGATCAATGTTCCCACCGCGTTGCCGCGCAGGATCTGCACCGGGTACTTCTTGGTCAGCTTCCACATGCCCTTGAACACGTTGCCGATCGGCTGGTCGACGATCCGCAGCGGGGGATGGGTGTCGACCGCGTACCGGAGGATCTCCGAGATCGCGAACATGCCGATCATCATCGGAATCATGCCGATGCCGCCGAGGAGATCGATGCTGCCGAAGGTGAAGCGCGGAATCGCCGCCGGGTTGTTGAGTCCGACGCAGGCCACCAGAAGCCCCAGCATCAGCGTGACAAAGCCCTTCAGCGGCCGGTCGGAAGTGATGAATACCGCGCAGGTCAAGCCGAGCAGCACCAGCCAGAAATACTCGAACGAGCTGAACTTCAACGCGAACTCGGCCAGCGCCGGCGCGGCAAGCATCAATACGGCCGTGCCGAACAGACCGCCTAACGCCGAAAAGACCAAGCCTGCCCCCAGCGCCGTCTCGGCCTGGCCCTTTTTGGCCATCGCATAGGCCTCGTCGGTATAGGCGGCGGACGCCGGCGTTCCCGGCATGCGCATCAGGCAGCCCGGAATATCGCCGGAAAAAATCGCCATCGCGGTTGCGGTAACGATGGCCGCGATGGCCGGGATCGGCACCATGAAGAATGTCACCGGGACCAGCATGCCGTGGCCATGGTGGCAGTCAGTCCGGGAACCGCGCCGACAAACAGGCCGAAGAGCGAAGCCAGGACCATGACCAGAAGGTTGTACGGGTCGAACACCAGCACGAACGCCTGCATCCAGGCGTCGCTCATCGCGATCCCCCGCGGAGGCCCACGCTCACCACGCGAACCTCTCCAGCAAGCCCCATGGCAGCGGCACCCTGAGCATTTTGTAAAAGCTGTAATGAATGACCAGCGTGACCATCAGCGCCAGAGGAAAGATCCATCGCGCCCTGACGCCGAAGACGGCGAACAGCGCCGCAAGATAAATCACCCCGGACGGAACGAACCCGAGCAAGTCGACCAGAAGGATGTAGAAAACATTGACACCGATGACCAGCATGAGCGCGAGGATGTGCCGCGGCGAGCGCATCCATGGCTCGGTGCCTATCCATGGCGCTTCGCCGACGCCGCGGCGGCGAGCAGCAAGCCCGGTGAAGATCAAGATAAGCGCGCAGGTTCCCAAAGCGACCGCGATGAACCCCGGAAACAGCGACGGGCCGATTTTTTGCCCGGGTATGTTGGGAAAGCTCTGGATGTGAATGAGAATGGCCACGCTGAGCAGCAGCAGCAGCGCACCCCAGATGGCGTCGTTGATTTTCATGCGAAGTCAGCGTCGCGCATTGCACCTAGACGGGCGCGCAATGGCAATCCCCTCCCTGCCGTCATTCCCGCCCATTTTGGTAACTGAGCGGGAATCCAGTGTCGTAACCGGCCTAACGCCACTGGATCCCCGCTTCCGCGGGGATGACGCAAATCTTCCCGATCGCGCGGCGGCTTCGCCTTGCGCTCTCGGACATTTGCGTCACTTGACGATTCCGACTGCCTTCATGGTCGCGCCCAGATCGGCGTCCGCCTTGGCCATGAACTTAGCGAAGTCGTCCGGGCCTTCGTAGATCACGCCGAAGCCGCGCTGGGTGATGAAGTCGTTGTAATCCTTGCTGGCGGCGATCTTCTTGATCGCCGCAACCAGCTTGTCCCGAACGTCGGCCGACACGCCTTTGGGAGCTGCGATCCCGCGCCAGGCAGCCATGGTCCAGTTGCTGCCGGTAGCCTCTTTCAGCGTCGGTACGTTGGGATAGAGCGCGGCACGCTTGTCGGCCATGACCGCCAGGCTTTTGACCTTGCCGGCGTCGATCAGCGAGCGTGCTTCGGGGAGCGAACAAGGGGCGATTTCGACGCCGCCCGCAACCAGATCCTGCAATCCCGGGGCCGCTCCATTGGAGGGTACCCACGGCGCGGCAGCAGGATCGACTTTCATATCCTGAAGCATGCCCGCGATCGCCAGATGCCAGATGCCGCCCTGCCCGGTTCCGGATGCCTTGAACTTGCCGGGGTTGGCCTTGATCGCGGCAACCAGATCGTTCACGTTCTTGTAAGGGGCGTCGGCGCGCACCTGAAGGCCCGCGGGGTCGGCGTTGACCAGACCGATAGGCGTGTACGACGCGCCCGACAATTCGGTCAATCCCTGCCAGTGCATCATGCTGATTTCGACCGTGATGAGGCCGATGGTGTATCCGTCAGCGGGCGCAGAAGCGATCGCCGCGTGTCCCACCACGCCGCTGCCGCCGGTTCGGTTGACGACGTTAACCGGCTGCCCGAGCTCCTTTTCCAGCAGGTGCCGATAATGCGCGCCGTCGCATCGGTGCCGCCACCCGCGCCCCATGGCACGATCAGAGTTATCGGCCGTTCGGGTACGCCGCCTGCGCGGCGGTGACAAGCAGGGTGAGCATTGCTGCAGCAAGGCAACGTGGAAATAAATTCAACATGACTCCTCCGATATGGCCTCGAGCATCATCGCCGGCTGGCGCCGGTCGGCGCGAGGCTGGCGCAACGTTAGCAAGCGACCCGCAGGCGGTCAAGCGGCCAGCCTGGTCGGACCGAATGGTTCAGGCGCGACTCGCGGTTCGATCGATCACGAATTGGCGCAGCGCCTCCAGCAGCCGCTGGAGATTCGATCGCAGGGTGTCGAACCCGGAATGTCTGGCGAGCGTCGATTCGTCCATGTAAAGCCTGCGATTGATTTCGATTTGCAGACTGTGGCGCTTTTCCGCCGGACGACCGTGCATGCGCACCAGCTCCACGCCCTTGTAGGGATCGTTGATCGCGACATCGTAGCCGAGCCCACCGAGCGTTCTTGCCACGAAGGCCGTGAATTCCGGCGCGCAGGTCGAGCCGTCGCGGTCCCCGAGCACGAAATCGGCGCGCGAACGACCCGGATCCTCGGACATCACGTCACCGACCGCGGGCATCGAGTGGCAGTTGATATGCCACACCGCACCGAACGCGGCATGCCTCTGGTCGAGCGCCGCCGCGACGCAGGCATGATAAGGCTCGTAGAAATGCGTGATTCGCCGCCGCACCTCGGCCACCGAGAGCTTGCGCGCGTACATTGGCACGCCACCGTGCGCGAGGCGCCACACAAGTCCGATCCCAAGCTCGGTCTTGCGCGAGGGCGTTATCGGCTCCGTCCATGCATCGGCTAGCAATTCGGAATCGATATCGAAGCGATGACGGTTGGGATCGATGTAGGCGCGAGGGAAAAGCGCCTCGATCAGCGTCGCGCCCATGGTAGGCGCCGCCGCGTACAGCGCCTCGACGTGCGTGTCCTCAGCCTGCCGCACGATATCGCGCGGCGGCATATGGTCGAAATCATCCGGATACACCGTCCCGCTGTGCGGCGAGTCGAGCACCAGCGCGATCGGCTGGCCCGCGGGGTCGTGTCGCCTGACCGCGTCGCTCACGGCAAGGCCACGTCGTTGAGATAACAAGCCGACCAACGCTCCGGCGCGATCTCTTCGAGCGGCGGCGCGACCTCTTTGCATTTCGCCATCGCGTAAGGACACCGGGGATGAAAATGACATCCTGAAGGCGGCGCGAGCGGAGAAGGAATCTCGCCCTTGATCGGCACGAAAACGCGTTTTCTTGGCTTGACATTCCCGACCTCGGCAAGCAAGGCCTGCGTGTAGGGATGATTGGGCGCGGCGAACAGCTCCGCGGTCGGGCCCGACTCGACGACGCGTCCGAGGTACATGATGACGACGCGGTCGCTGATGTGCTGCACGACACCGAGATCGTGGCTGATGAACAGATACGTAAGGCTCAACGCCGACTGCAGATCCATGAACAGATTGAGCACCTGCGCCTGAATCGACACGTCGAGCGCGGCGACGGATTCGTCGCAGACCAGGAACTCCGGCTTGACCGCCAACGCGCGCGCGATGCCGATGCGAGCACGCTGGCCGCCTGAAAACTGATGCGGAAATCTTCGCATCAGCGTCGGGTCCATGCCGACGCGGTTGAGCTGCAGGCCGACGTACTCGGTCTGCTGCCGCGTGCCGATGAGTCCGTGAACGACCGGCGCCTCGCCGACGATATCAACTACGCGCATGCGCGGGTTCAACGACGCGTAGGGGTCCTGGAAAATCATCTGCATCTTGAGTTGCTGCTCACGGGCCGCCACCGGGGCATCACCGCCGAGCACGTTTCCTTGCCACAAACGCTCGCCTTCCGTTAATGGAAGCAGCCCTACCGCGAGTCTGCCGAGCGTCGATTTTCCGCATCCGGACTCGCCGACCAAACCGACGACCTCGCGTGGGCGAATGGAAAGGTCGACACGATCGACAGCCCGTACGATTTCCTCGCGCATTCCGGCGCCAAACAGGTTCGCGATGTGCATCGAGGCATCCAGCGCTTTCACGAATCGCTTGGAGACCTGCCGCAACTCGATCAGCGGCGGCGCTCCACCGAGCGCGGGCTGCGTT
>DASZZK010000462.1:0-11060 GCA_035544975.1 Casimicrobiaceae bacterium
GGCGGGCGACTTCGATCTGCTCGCCAATGCGGGAGGCGACGGCGACTGGGGCTCGGCCTCGGGCGACGACGACGATGAGAGCTTTTCCCCGCAGCAAGTGGCGACCAGCTCCTTGCGCGATCACCTCAACGCGCAACTCGCGCTGTGCAATCTTCCGCTTCGCGATCGGCAGATCGTATCCGCGCTGATCGACGCTCTGGACGAGGACGGCTACCTACAGACTTCGCTCGAGGAGCTGGTTGAGTTGTTCCCCGAGGACCTCGGTCTCGAAGTCGACGAGCTTTCCGATGAGCTTTCCATAGCCCTCCGCCGCGTGCAGAACATGGAGCCCGCCGGAGTCGGCGCCCGCGACGCGGCGGAATGTCTCGGTCTGCAGCTGAAAGCGAAGCCCCCCACGACGCCGTTCCGGGCGGAGGCGATGAAATTGGTGGAGCAACATCTGCCTTTGCTTGCCGCGCGCGATTTCGGCAAACTGAAACGTCTGCTCCACATAGACGATGCTGAGCTGCGTTGCGTGCGCACACTGATCACAAGCCTCAATCCACGTCCCGGCGCAGCGTTTTCCAAGACCGAGGCGAACTATGTCATCCCCGACGTGGTCGTACGGAAAGTAAGGGGCAAGTGGGTTGCGACGCTCAACGATGCCGCAATGCCCAAGCTGCGGCTGAACCGGATCTATGCCGACATCCTCACCCGCAATCGCGACTCGTCGAATCAGCAGCTCGCGGCGCAGTTGCAGGAGGCGAAATGGCTGATTCGCAACGTCCAGCAGCGATTCGAAACCATCCTGCGCGTGTCGCAGGCCATCGTCGACCGGCAGCGGCATTTCTTCGACCACGGTGACGTGGCGATGCGGCCTATGGTGCTGCGGGAAATTGCCGAAATCCTGAGCCTTCACGAATCGACGATTTCACGCGTAACCACGCAAAAATACATGCTTACCGCGCGCGGAACGTACGAGCTCAAGTATTTCTTCGGCAGTCACGTCGCGACCGATACCGGCGGCGCGGCATCCGCGACCGCGATTCGCGCGCTGATCAAGCAGCTCATCGCCGCCGAGGACCGTAACACACCGCTCACCGACAGCCGCATCGCGGATCTCCTCGGCGACCAGGGGATCGTGGTCGCGCGGAGGACGATCGCAAAATATCGTGAAGCGCTGCAAATACCGCCAGTCAATCTGCGCAAGACGATGTAGCGCTATGCAGCTCACTTATGTAGATCAGACACCGCAACCACAAGGAGCGTTGAATGAATCTAAACCTGACCGGCCATCACCTGCTGATCACCCCCGCCATTCGCGAATACGTAACATCCAAGCTCGAGCGCGTGACGCGTCACTTTGACCATGTGATCGACGTAAATGTCGTGCTGTCGGTCGACAAGCTCAGGCAACAAATCACCGCCAACCTTCACATCCGAGGCAAGGAAATCCACGCCGAGTGTGTCGAGGAAGACATGTATGCGGCGATCGACGCCCTCGCGGACAAGCTCGATCGGCAAGTACTGCGGCACAAGGAGAAGCGCAACGGCAGCCGGCACGAGCCGGCGGCGATCAAGCGTGCCTCCGATGCGCCCGCCACGGGCAAGACACGTTCGCGCTAGCTTTAGCACGCTCTCATACCATCGAATGACCCACATCGCGGATCTCCTGCCCGAGTCGAATATCGCGCTCGACGTGGAGGCGACGAGCAAAAAGCGGCTATTCGAGCAGATCGGCCAGTTGTTCGAGAACCACGCACAAATCGCGCGCTCGGTCGTCTTCGACAGCTTGTTCGCGCGAGAGCGTCTCGGGTCGACCGGTTTGGGTCAAGGCATTGCTATTCCTCACGGTCGGATCAAGGGTCTTCCTCGAGCGCTCGGAGCGTTTGTTCGACCGCTGCAGCCGATTCCGTTCGATGCTCCCGACGGCAAGCCCGTCGAGCAGGTGTTCGTGTTGCTGGTGCCGGAGCAGGCGACCGAAGAGCATCTGGAGCTCTTGTCCGAGCTCGCTCAGATGTTCAGTGAAAAGACTTTTCGCGACCAGGTTGCCACCGCGACCGACGCGGTTGGCATTCATCGCCTGTTCTCGACCTGGGCTCCCGCGCCGCGATGAACGACGACCGCGCCATGCGGCAAGTGAGCTTCGAGCGCGTGTTCGAGGACAACCACGAGCGTCTCGGACTCGAGTGGATTGCGGGTCGTCAGGGTGGTAACCGCATCTTGGTCGGCGAAGCGGCGCTGAAACCGACCATCGGGCAAGTCGGGCACATGAATTTCATCCATCCTTTTCGGGTTCAGCTCATCGGCGCCGCGGAGGCCGCGCACTTGCGCGCCTTGCCGGAGGACGCGCTCCAGGCTGCAATCTCGCGACTGTTCACGACCGAGCTGGTAGCGATCATCGTTGCCAACGGCGAGGACGTGCCGCCGCACGTGCGGGAAGAATGTGAGAGGCATAACGTTGCCTTGCTGACCTCGCCACAGCCGTCGCCGCACCTGGTCGACGTGATACGGCTGTATCTGTCGCGGGTGCTCGCGGAATCGACCTCGCTGCACGGCGTCTTCCTCGACGTGCTGGAAATGGGCGTTCTCATCACCGGCGATTCCGCGATCGGCAAGAGCGAGCTGGCGCTGGAGCTCATCTCCCGCGGCAACGGCCTGGTCGCCGACGATATCGTCGAGCTGTATCGCATTTCCCCCGACACGCTGGAGGGCCGCTGCCCCGCCGTGCTCAAGGATTTCCTCGAGGTGCGCGGCATCGGCGTGCTCAACATCCGCACCATCTTCGGTGAGACAGCGGTGCGTCCGCGAAAACTGCTCAAGCTCATGGTCCACCTCGAGGACCATAGCAACGAGCAATTCTCCGAGCTCGACCGCCTGCAGGTCAGCGCGACCTACCAGGAGATTCTTGCCGTGCCTATTCGCAAGGTGACCATTCCCGTCGCGGCCGGCCGCAACCTTGCGGTGCTGGTCGAGGCGGCGGTGCGCAACTTCGTCCTCAACCAACGCGGCATCGACAGTACCAAGGAATTCATCGAGCGGCAGCAAAAACTGATGGAAGAGGGCGGCTGACGCCGGCGATGGGCGAAGACCGCCCGGCTTGCCGCGGCGAGCCGCCACGGTCGGCGCGGACCAAGCCTCCCGAAGTGCGACCGACCGTGCCACGACGACGATGGACCTGCTGCTGATCGGCGGTGTATCGGGTTCCGGCAAGAGCGTCGCGCTCGCCGCGCTCGAGGACAGCGGCTATTACGCGGTCTCGAACCTCCCGCTCTCTCAACTGCCGCCGCTCCTCGCGACACTCAAGGCTACGGCGCAGGATCGGGTCGTGATCGTGCTCGATGTAAAGACCGAGCCCGGGCTCAATGGACTGTCCAGCGTCATCGACGCCGCGCATGCACAAGGCTGGACGGTTCGCTTTCTGTACCTCGATGCCAAGACCGATACGCTGGTCAAGCGCTTTTCGGAGACCCGTCGCCGGCATCCATTTTCGAGCGACGATCGCACGCTGACCGAGGCGATCGAGCTCGAGCGCGAACGGCTGGCGGAGCTCCGCTCGCTCGGCTACAGCTTCGACACCAGCGACCTGTCGGCCGCGGCGCTGCGTTCCTGGATCAAGGATTTCGTCAGCGTCGATCCTTCGCGCTTGACCGTGCTGTTCCAGTCCTTCGGCTACAAACACGGCATTCCGCTCGATGCCGATCTCGTGTTCGACGTCCGCTGCCTGCCCAATCCGCATTACGAGCCGCTGCTGGCGCCAAAGTCCGGCAGGGACGCCGCGGTCGTCGACTATCTCGAGGGGCATCCGCAAGTCGAGCGGATGTACGCCGACATTCATCATTTTGTCTCCACTTGGCTGCCCGAGTATGCGCGCGACAATCGCAATTACCTGACAGTCGCGATCGGCTGCACGGGAGGCCAGCATCGCTCGGTCTATCTGGCCGAGCGGCTAGCGCGCGCGTTTACGGACCAGTATCAGGTGCTGACGCGCCACCGCGAGCTGCCCTAAGTACCAGCGTCGAATTGCATCCTCATTGCACTCTTTCGCGCGATGCCTTGCGCGCCAGGGTCGATGCGTGGATACGCTAGAATCGACCAATGAATCGCCCCGAGACCGTCACGCTTGCATGGACCGGCGCGTCCGGCATGCCCTACGGCCTGCGCCTGCTCCAATGCCTGCTCGCGGCAAAAGTTCGCGTGTTTTTGCTCTACTCGACTGCCGCGCAGATCGTCGCAAAACAAGAGCTCGATTTCACGCTGCCCACTCAACCGGCCGCAGCCGCCGCGCTATTCGCCGAGCGCTTCGGCGCCGACCCTGGTCAGCTCACTGTATTCGGGCGCGAGGATTGGATGTCGCCGGTCGCATCAGGGTCAAACCCTGCCGACGCCATGGCGATCTGCCCGTGCAGTCTCGGCACGCTGGGCGCGGTCGCGGCAGGCCTTGCCGACAACCTTATAGAGCGCGCCGCCGACGTGATGCTCAAGGAGCGCCGGCCGCTGGTGCTCGTTCCACGTGAGACGCCGCTTTCCGCGATCCACCTCGAGAACATGCTCAAGCTTGCCCGCGCCGGCGCGGTCATCCTTCCGCCTTCTCCCGGCTTCTATGGCCACCCGCAATCCATAGGCGATCTGGTCGATTTTGTCGTCGCCCGGATACTCGACCAGCTAGGCGTCGGCCACACCCTCGGCCCGCGCTGGGGTGCCCGGGGCGGCCAAGCGCCCTTTGTCGAGCGTGCCTGAGAGCAAGCGGTCACAACGCCGGATGCCGCAAATGTTTCCTTTTCTTCGCGCCGGTTCGCGTTCGCCGACGACGCTGCCGCTCTTTCCGTTGAAGACTGTACTGTTTCCGGGGCGACTGCTGCCGCTGAAGGTGTTCGATCAGCGATATATCGACATGACCAAGACGTGCCTCAAGGACGAGCAGCCGTTCGGTGTGTGCCTCCTCACCCGCGGCGAGGAGGTTTCACCGCGGGTCGGAGAGCGCGATCAGCTTGTCGCCGGCGCAGCCGTCGACTTCGCCCTCATCGGAACGCAGGCGCGAATCGTGTCGTGGGACATGCCGCAGCTCGGCATACTTCATCTGAAGACCGAGGGCGGCACGCGATTTCAGGTGCAATCGAGCAGCGTCGCCGACGATGGACTCGTCGTCGCTCAGGTGACGCTTCTGCCGCCGGAGCCGGAAATCAAGCTTCCGGAATCGTTCGCGTCGCTCGCCAGCCTGCTCGAGCTCATGATCAACCGCGCCGGGCCCGAGAATTTCTCGGCGCAGCTCGCATTGGACGATGCATCCTGGGTCGGCTACCGACTTGCCGAATTGCTTCCGCTGCCGTTGGCGATCAAGCAAAGCATGCTCGAGATCAACGACAGCGTCGTTCGCTTGAAGGTCCTCGCGCAATTCCTCAAGCAGCAGGGGCTTGTCTGAGCGCCGCCGGCTCGTCGCGCCGGCTCATCGCACGCGATTCGCAAAATGAGACGTCTACTGTCGCCGGCGGCGCCGATTCGCGGGCGCTCGCACCCCATTCGCTTCGCGAGCGGCGCCAGCTCCTTGCACGCTGCTCGTGAAATGAAGTTTCTTGTGTCGCTGGCGGGCGCTGATTCGCGGGCGCTCGCACCCCACTCGCTTCGCGAGCGGGACCTGGCTCGCTACTCTCAGCGCCACCTGGCTCGCTGCTCACGGCGCTATAATTCTGCCATCTTCATCGACTGTTTCCTGTCATGGCCGGCCACAGCAAGTGGGCGAACATCAAGCACAAGAAGGCTGCGACCGACTCCAAGCGCGGCAAGATCTTCACTCGCCTCATCCGGGAAATCACCGTCTCGGCCAAGCTTGGCGGCAGCGATGTCTCGACCAACCCGCGGCTGCGGCTCGCGGTCGACAAGGCAGCGGCCAACAACATGCCGAAGGACACGGTCGATCGCGCCATCAAGCGCGGCGCCGGCGAGCTCGAAGGCATCAACTACGAGGAAGTGCGATATGAAGGCTACGGCATCAACGGCGCCGCGGTGATCGTCGATTGCCTCACCGACAATCGCGTTCGAACGGTCGCCGATGTCCGTCATGCATTTTCCAAATACGGCGGCAATCTCGGGACCGACGGCTCGGTCGCATTTCTATTCAGGCATTGCGGCCAGCTCGTCTTCGCGCCGGGGACCGACGAAAACAAGCTGATGGGCGTAGCGCTGGATTTCGGCGCCGACGACGTCGTCAATCACGATGACGGCTCGATCGAGGTCATCACCGCGCCGAACGATTTCGTCGCGGTCAAGGACGCTCTGGCAAAGGCGAAGCTCGAACCCGAGTTTGCCGAGGTGACGATGAAGCCGATCACGGAAATCGATTTCAGCGGCGACGAGGCTGCCAGGATGCAAAAGCTGCTCGATGCGCTCGAGGCGATCGACGACGTTCAGGATGTCTACACCACGGCGATCATGGAAAACGCATGAGCGCGCAACGCTTGCACAAGGCGCGATCCGGTTGACCATACGCCGCATCCTCGGCATCGATCCCGGCCTGCGCGTCACCGGGTTCGGCGTCATCGTCGCTTCCGGCGGCAAGCTCAAGTACGTGGCCAGTGGCTGCATCCGCAATACCCAGGGCGAATTGCCTGAGCGGCTGGAGCTTATCCTGCGCGACCTGGCGAGCGTTATCCTCGCCCACCAACCGAGCGAAGTCGCGGTCGAGAAAGTTTTCGTCAACGTCAACCCGCACTCGACGCTGCTCCTCGGCCAGGCGCGCGGCGCCGCCATTTCCGCCGCGGTGCTCGCCCACCTGCCGGTCTCCGAATACACGGCCTTGCAGGTCAAGCAGGCGGTCGTGGGCCATGGCAAGGCCGCGAAGCAGCAGGTGCAGGCGATGGTGATGCGGCTGCTCGCGCTGCCTTCGGCGCCTTCCGCCGACGCCGCCGACGCGCTCGCATGCGCCATCTGCCACGCCCACGGGAGCGAGGGCATGGGCGGCTTGCGCCGGGCGGGCTATCGCGTGCGCCGCGGGCGGATCCTGTGATCGGCCGCCTTTCCGGCAAGCTGATCGAGAAGAACCCGCCGCAGATTCTCCTCGACGTGCAAGGTGTCGCGTACGAAATCGACGTGCCGATGAGCACCTTCTACAACCTCCCGAACGTCGGCGAGAATGTGGTGCTGTTCACGCATCTGGTCGTGCGCGAGGACGCGCACCTCCTGTTCGGATTCGGATCGGAAAACGAGCGGCGCGCATTCCGGCAGCTGATCAAGATCAGCGGCATCGGCGCGCGCATCGCGCTCTCGGTCTTGTCGGGCCTGTCCGTCGCCGAGCTCGCGCAGGCGGTGACGATGCAGGAGTCGGGCCGCCTCACCAAGATACCGGGCATTGGCAAGAAAACCGCCGAACGCCTCCTGTTGGAGCTGAAGGACAAGCTGGGCGCCGATCTCACCACCGCGGTCGGTATTCATCGTCCCGCGCCGGTCGCATCTGACGTCCTGCACGCGTTAATCTCTCTGGGCTACAGCGACAAGGAAGCGGTCAATGCGGTCAAACAGCTGCCCGACGGTATCGCGCTCGCCGACGGCATCCGGCAGGCGCTGAAGCTGCTGGCAAAGGCATAATAGCCCGATGATCGAAGCCGACCGCCTCGTCGCCCCCGCGCCGGTGAACCCGCATGAGGAAGTGCTCGACCGCACGCTGCGGCCACGTGCGCTCGAGGAATACATCGGTCAGGAAAAAATCCGCGGCCAGTTCTCGATCTTCATCGAGGCCGCGAAAAAGCGAAAAGAATCGCTCGATCACGTGCTGCTGTTCGGTCCGCCGGGGCTCGGCAAGACGACGCTCTCCCACATCATCGCGCACGAGCTCGGGGTCAATCTGCGCCAGACTTCCGGCCCGGTGCTGGAGCGCGCGGGCGACCTCGCAGCCTTGCTAACCAACCTCGAGCCGAACGACGTATTGTTCATCGACGAGATCCACCGTTTGTCGCCGGTCGTCGAAGAAATTCTCTATCCCGCGCTCGAGGATTTCAAGATCGACATCATGATCGGCGAGGGGCCCAGCGCTCGCAGCGTCAAGCTCGATCTGCAGCCGTTCACGCTGGTCGGCGCGACCACGCGCGCTGGCATGTTGACCAATCCGCTGCGCGACCGCTTCGGCATCGTCGCCCGGCTGGAGTTCTATTCCGCTGAGGAGCTCACCCGCATTGTCACGCGCTCGGCCAGGCTGCTCGAGATCGCCATCGAGCCCGAGGGCGCGGTCGAGATCGCCCGCCGCTCGCGCGGCACGCCGCGTATCGCCAACCGGCTTCTGCGCCGGGTGCGCGATTTTGCCGAGGTTCGCGCCGCCGGACACATCACGCGCACGGTCGCCGATGCCGCCCTGAAAATGCTCGACGTCGACGGCTCGGGTCTCGACGTCATGGACCGCAAGCTTCTGCAATGCGTCCTCGACAAGTTCGGTGGCGGTCCGGTCGGCATCGACAACCTTGCTGCGGCCATCGGCGAGGAGCGCGACACCATCGAGGACGTGCTCGAGCCGTTTCTCATCCAGCAGGGATTCCTGCAGCGGACCACTCGCGGCCGCATCGCGACTCCGCTGGCCTACCGTCACTTCGGGATCGTTCCTCCGGCCGCCGCCGGCCAGCTGTTCACCGAATGAAAGCGGCGGCAACGCAACCCTACTTCTGGAACGTGCGCGTTTACTACGAAGACACCGACGCCGCGGGAGTCGTCTATTACGCCAACTACCTCAAGTATCTGGAGCGCGCCCGCACCGAGTGGCTGGCGGCGGCCGGTGTCACCCTGAGCGCTCTGGAAATCGAACATAACGCAGTTTTCGTGGTCCATCGCCTGGAGATCGATTACTGTCGTCCGGCGCGCCTGGGCGACTCGCTGGCGATAAGTCTTGCGCCGGTCGAACGCACGCGCGTCCGCCTGGTCGTCGCGCAGGATATTTTGCGCAACGACGAACTGATCTCGAGTGCGCGCGTTTCGCTTGCCTGCCTGGACAGGCGGACATGGCGCCCGGTCGTCATCCCCGAATGCATTCCGGGTCACGCCCGTCGCATCGGACGCACTGGGTCGACAGCGCCCAGGGAGAAGCTTAGTTGAACCTGCACCCCGATCTGTCATTTGTTTCCATGGTCGCCCACGCAAGCGTGGTGGTGCAGGCAGTGATGTTGCTGCTGCTGCTGCTTTCGCTGTGGTCGTGGTGGCAGATTTTTCTCAAGATGTTCGCGCTCAAGCGCGCGGCGTCGAAGACCGACGCCTTCGAGGATGAATTCTGGAAAGGCGGAGATCTGAACGCCCTCTTCCAGCGCGCGAGCCAGAGTCGCGAAAACGCTGCGCTGGAGCGCATCTTCTCGGCGGGCTTTCGCGAATTCGCCAAGCACCGCAAGCAGGGGACATCGTCGGCCGCGACGATGGACAGCGCGCGGCGCGCGATGCGGGCGTCCTACCAGCGCGAGATCGACGCGCTCGAGGCCAACCTCGCGGGGTTGGCCACCGTCGGCTCGGTGAGCCCCTACATCGGGCTGTTCGGCACCGTGTGGGGGATCATGAACGCGTTTCGAGGCCTTTCCAACGTCAGCCAGGCAACGCTGGCGCAGGTCGCGCCGGGCATCGCCGAGGCGTTGATTGCGACCGCCATCGGTCTGTTCGCGGCGATTCCGGCGGTCGTCGCCTATAACCGCTACACCCACGATGTCGATCGCCTGGCCACGCGGTTCGAGACATTCATCGAAGAGTTCTCGAACATCCTGCAGCGGCAGGGATGATCCGCGCCGAGCCCTGACATGCGCCGCCCCCGCAAATCGATCAACCAGATCAACGTCGTCCCGTACATCGACGTGATGCTGGTGCTGCTGGTGATCTTCATGGTCACCGCGCCGCTGATCAACCCCGGCGAGATGCAGCTGCCAAGCGTCGGCAGCAAGCTCACGACGCCGATCTCGCCGCTCGAAATCACCGTCAAGCGCGATCTATCGCTCACCTTGCGCGAGGGCGCGGCGCCGCCGTCGCCCGTTTCTCGCGACGTGTTGCTGGCGCGGATCCGCGACCGCCAGGCGAAGAATCCCGAACAGGCGGTGGTGATCTACGCCGACGGCGACGTGCCTTACAAAGCAGTGATGGGCGTGCTCGACATGCTGCAGACGAACAATGTGCGCAAGGTCGGCCTGATGGCGCGTCCGCAGTCCTGATCGGCAATGCCTCCGTCGCGAACGGCCACGCGCTGGTCGACCGGGAAGTGGATCGCGGCCATTCTCGCGGTTGCAGTTCACTTAGGTTTCATTGTCTTCCTGATTTTCAGCGTCACCTGGCAGAACCCCAAGCCCGAAGCGGTGAGCGTCGAGCTCTATGCTCCGCCGGTACCGGAGAAGATCCCGCCGAAGCCTGCGCCGGAACCGCCTAAACCTCCACCCGAGCCGCCCAGGCCGCAACCGGAGCCGCCGAAGCCGGCGCCCAAGGTCGAGCCTCCCCAGCCGACCAAGGCGGACATCGCGCTGAAGGAAAAACAGGAGCGAGAACGCAAGCAAAAGGAGGAGAAAGAAAAGAAGGACGTCGAAAAGCGCGAAGTCGACAAGCGCGACGCGGAAAGGAAGAAACAGGAAGAAAAACGGCTGGCCGAGGTCCGCGATCGGCAGACGCGCGAAGCCGAAGCGCTCAAGGCGCAGGCAGACAGAGAGCGGCTGATGGCGAAGCAGGCATCGGATGCCATGCGCACCAAGGCGAACGACGCGTACATCCGGGCGATTCAGTCAAAGATCAAGGGCAACGTTCTGGTCCCACCGGACATCGCCGGCAACCCGGAAGCGATCTTCGACGTGGTGCAGCTGCCCACGGGCGAAATCATCGACGCGCAGTTGCGAAAATCCAGTGGGGTGCGGGCCTACGACGAAGCGGTGCAGCGCGCGATCATCAAATCTTCGCCATTGCCGAGGCCGGAAACGCCGGAGTTGTTTCAACGCAGCCTGACGCTGAGATTCCATCCTCTCGATCAATAGCCGCTCGCCGACTCCTGCGCGCGGACCTGAGCGCCGGCTCCATCATCGTATTACGGAAGTGTAATGTCACGTGTCGCCGGCGGCCGCTGAATCGCGGTCGCTCGCACCCCCATTCGC
>DASZZK010000463.1:0-2876 GCA_035544975.1 Casimicrobiaceae bacterium
CGGTAAAGGTAGGCGGAGCGCTGCTCCTCGGTCCAGCTCTCGAGCGGGTTGCTCATGGACGACTCATGGAACCAATGAGGGTGCCTGCCGCGCTAATCGAATCGTTACGCGGGCACGCCGACGATCACATCGATCTTCGACATGACGTCCGCGTTCAGCTTGGGTACGACGTCGAGGGCCTTCATGTTCTCGACGACCTGCGACGGGCGGCTCGCTCCGGTGATTACGCTGCTGACGTTCGGATTCTTCAGGCACCAGGCAAGCGCGAGCTGTGCCATGGTGCAGCCAAGAGCCTTGGCGAGCGGGGCGAGTGATCGGACCTGCTTGAGCTTGACCGGATCGAGAATACTTTCGGCCAGCCATTCGTAGCCCTTGAGCGCGGCGCGCGAATCGGCGGGAATGCCATCATTGTACTTGCCGCTCAAGAGCCCCGACGCCAGCGGGCTCCAGATCGTGGCCCCGAGGCCGAGGTCGCGGTACAAGCGCGCATATTCGCGCTCCACGCGCTCGCGGTGAAACAGATTGTATTGCGGCTGCTCCATCACCGGCTTGGCCAGATGGTGGCGCTCCGCGATCTGCCACGCAGCCATGATTTCCGCTGCGCTCCACTCCGAGGTTCCCCAGTAGTGCGCCTTTCCGGCGCGGATCATGTCGTGCATCGCCCAAACCGTTTCCTCGATCGGTGTATCGGGATCCGGACGGTGACAGAAGACGAGGTCGACATGATCGAGCTGCAGGCGCGCGAGCGACGCATCGATGGCCTGCATCAGGTATTTCCGATTGAGCGTGTTCTTTTCGTTCGGGCCGTCGTTCAGGCCCCAGAAGAACTTGGTTGAAACGACATAGGACTCGCGCCGCCAGCCGAGCTTCTTGAGCACGTTGCCCATGATGATCTCGGACTTGCCCTTGGCGTACACTTCGGCGTTGTCGAAAAAATTGACGCCCGCATCGTGCGCGGCAGCCATGCATTCGCGCGCCGTGTCATCGCCGAGCTGCGCGCCGTAGGTTACCCATGAGCCGAACGAAAGCTCGCTCAACTTGAGCCCGGAGTTGCCGAGCCGGCGATAGTTCATTGCACCTCGACGATTGCAAACGTATTGGCGTGGCGCCGTGAAAGCGCCGAGAAGCGCATATTCTACCGCATCGCAGCGAGTGCTCGAGTGGATGAACGGGTACAATCGCGCGGGTCGTGCGGCTCGCCGTCGCGCCGACGCACATCTCATTATTCTATTTGGGCCATGACATGCCGCGCAAAAAACAATCCCTGACCATCGAAGACCTGTGGTCGATGAAACGCGTCGGCACGCCGACGATCTCGCCGGACGGACGCGCCGCGTGCGCAGCGGTGACCGCCTACGACATGAAAAAGAACGACGGCCGCACCGAGCTGTGGCTTTTTCCGATCGACGGCAGCAAGGCTCGCCGGTTGACGGCGGGCGACAAGGATTCCGAGGCGCAGTGGTCGCCGGACGGCAAGTGGATCGCCTTTACCGCCAAGCGAAAGGACGACGAGGAGCCGCAGGTGTATCTCATCGCGCCGGACGGCGGCGAGGCGGTGCGACTGACCACGCTGGCGACCGGGGCGATGGCGCTGCGCTGGTTCGCCGACGGCAAGCGCATCGCATTCGTGTCGTGGGTGTGGCCGGACCTCAAGACCGACAAGGAGCAGGCAGCACGCAGCAAGGAGCGCAAGGAATCCAAGGTCAAGGCGCATCTCACCGAGCGCGCGGAGTATCGCTTCTGGGATCATTGGCTCACCGACGGGCGCGAACCGCACGTCTTCGCCGCCGATGTCTCGACCGGGCACGCTCGCGATCTGCTCGCCGGTACCGGGCTCGCGCTGCAGCCGTGGGACCCGACCGCCGAGCATTACGACATCAGTGCGGACGGACGCGAGCTCGCCGTGACCGTCGATCTTGCGCCGGAGCCGCGAATGATGAACTCGGCCGACATCGCGGTGGTGAACGTCGACACCGGACGGCATCGCGTCTTGACGGCGCAAAGCGGCTTCTCGGACGAGCATCCGCGCTATTCGCCGGACGGAGCGCATCTCGCATGGCATTCGTACAACCTGAAGCGTGCGTTCAACGACCAGGGACGTCTGACGCTGCTCGATCGCCGCAGCGGACGCACGCGACGGTTGGCGGCACGGCTCGATCGCGCGACGACGCGTCACGGCTGGTCTCCGGATGGCGCGGCGCTCTATTTCCTGATCGAGGACCGCGGTCGGCAGGGACTTTTTCGCCTTGGCTTGAACGATGCGATGCCGGGAACGATAGCGATCGGTGGTGTCATCGGCGGCTTCGCCTTATCGCGCGACGGCAGGCGCGTCGTCTTCGAACGCTCGACGCTGGGTTATCCGCCGGCGTTGTTCTCGATCGGTGGCGATGGCCACGGCGAACGTGCCCTCGACTCGCCGAATCGATCGATGATGTCGCGGGTCGCGGTGGGTGCCACCCGCGAACTGACGGTCAAGGGCTGGAACAACGAGCCGGTCCAGGTCTGGGTGACTTATCCGCCCAATTTCGATCCCGCTAAAAAATGGCCGCTGCTGAACAACATTCACGGTGGACCGCATTCCGCGCACGCCGACGGCTGGCATTTTCGCTGGAACATGCAGGTGTTCGCGGCGCAGGGTTATGTGGTCGTGGGCGTCAATTACCACGGTTCATCGGGCTTCGGGCAACGCTGGCTGGAGACGATCACCGGCAACTATGGTGCGAAGGAATACGCCGACGTCGAGGCCGCGACCGATTTCATGCTTCGTCAGGGCTACATCGATCGCGCTCGCCTGGTGGCGAGCGGCGGAAGCTATGGCGGTTACATGGTTGCCTACATGAACGGCCACACCGACCGATACAAGACTTTCGTGTGTC
>DASZZK010000464.1:0-6910 GCA_035544975.1 Casimicrobiaceae bacterium
GACCACGTCCGGCCGCTGGGTGCGAATCGCGCCGACGATCGCCTCGAGCTGGACCTCGGCCAGGAGCTCGACCGCGGCGTTGAAGAGCCCCAGGCGTTGCGCGCGCAACGCGATCTGATCGGCGGATTCCTCACCGGTGACGTACAGGGCCCGGCGCGAAACGCCAATCGAGGCCATCGCTTGCAGCAGCAGGGTCGATTTGCCGATGCCGGGGTCGCCTCCCAGCAGGATCACGCCGCCGGGGACGAGCCCGCCGCCCAAGACGCGGTCGAATTCCTCGATGCCGGTCGGCGCGCGCGGATTGTCGCCGGCCTCGACACTGGAGAGCGCCCGCACCACGCTCGCACCGCCGGCGAGCGCCTGGAAGCGCGACGCCGGGGTCGCCGCGATCGTTTCGACCAGGGTGTTCCAAACGCCGCAGTGGGGACATTGGCCCTGCCACTTGCTGGTCTGGCCGCCGCACTCGGTGCAGGCGTAAGCGGTCTTTGCCTTGGCCATCGGACTCTTGCCTCCTCAACCCGTTCGTGAATGAGATCCGTCGCGTGTCGGCCGCGAGCGTCGACTCGCAATTCCCCGTCGATCCCCGCTACGCGGGGCCCCCGCGCCGGGTAGCTCGCGCCGCTAGAATGGGCGCGGCACGTCGCTCGCGCCTTAAGCGAGCTCGTCCGGATGAACGACCGCGGTGCCGAGCTTGCCGACCACGACGCCGGCCGCGCGATTGGCGATCCTGACCGCGCTGGATATGTCCGCGCGCGCCCCGATCAGCGTGGCGAGCGTCGCGATCACCGTGTCGCCGGCGCCCGAGACGTCATAGACCTCGCGCGCGACCGCAGGAATGTGCTGCGCGCCGGCATCGGTGTACAGCGACATGCCTTCCTCGGCGCGCGTAATGAGGAGCGCTTCCAGGCCAAGCTCAGCACGCAGCGTCTGGGCCTTGGTCGCGAGCTCTGGCTCGCTGTTCCAAGGCCCGGCGACTTGACGGAATTCCGTGCGATTGGGCGTCAGCACCGTCGCCCCGCGATAGCGCAGCCAATCCTCGCCCTTGGGGTCGACCAGCACCGGCGTGCCGCGCGCGCGCGCCTGTTCGATCATGCGCGCGATATGCGCGAGCCCGCCCTTGCCGTAATCGGACAGAACGATCACGTCGAATTCGGGCAGCGTCCGCTCGTAATCGGCAAGCTTGGTGGCGAGGATCTCGTGCGACGGCGGCGTCTCGAAGTCGATGCGCAGCAATTGCTGCTGCCGCGCGATCACCCGCAGCTTGACCGTGGTCGGCAGCGTCGCGTCGCGGTGGAACGAGGTGCGAACGTGCTCCTCGCCGAGGAGGCGCTCAAGCGAGCGCCCCGGCTCGTCGTCGCCGATGACGCTGATCAGCGTTGCCTTGGCGCCCAGCGCCGCTACGTTGCGCGCAACATTCGCCGCGCCGCCCGGGCGTTCTTCGCTGCGCGAGATTCGAACCACCGGCACCGGCGCCTCGGGCGAGATGCGCTCGACATCGCCGAACCAGTAGCGATCGAGCATGACGTCGCCGACCACCAGCACCCGCGTGGTCGTGATCGCAGCACGAAAGTCGGAGAATCCCCGGGTAGGCATCAGGCCGCCATTGCTGAGCAAATGAGCAGGATACGCGTCGGACCTCGCATGATGTCGCTAGGGCCGTCCGATTCCGAAATATTCCAGTCCGGCAGCGCGCACCTCCTTCGGATCGAAAAGGTTGCGGCCGTCAAAAAGAAGCGGCTGTCGTAGCGTGCGCCGCAATTGACTGAAGTCCGGACTGCGAAACTCCTGCCACTCGGTCACCACGACCAGTGCGTCGGCACCGGTGACCGCGTCCATGGGCGAAGCCGCGTACGCCAGTCGCGACGTGGTGCCGAAGACTCGCCTGGCCTCGTCGATCGCCACCGGATCGTAAGCCGTCACGCTCGCGCCGCGATCGAGCAAGCCGCGGATCACGGTTTGCGACGGCGCCTCGCGCATGTCGTCGGTGTTGGCCTTGAATGCGAGTCCCCAGACCGCGAACGTCTTGTTGGCGAGATCGACGCCCAATCGCTGCGTGATTTTCTCGAGCAGCCGCTTTTTTTGCGTGTCGTTGACCGACTCGACCGCGGCGAGAATCTCGAGCGGGCGGCCCTGGTGCTTCGCGGTCGCCTGCAAGGCTTTGACGTCTTTGGGAAAGCACGAGCCGCCATAGCCGGCGCCCGGATACAGAAAGCGATAACCGATGCGCGGATCGGAGCCAATGCCTCTTCTGACGTGCTCGATGTCGGCGCCCAGCGCGTCGGCAAGGTTGGCCAGTTCGTTCATGAACGAGATCCGTGTCGCCAGCATCGCGTTCGCGGCGTACTTGGTCAGCTCCGCGGAACGGACATCCATCACCAGCAGCCGCTCGTGGTTGCGCTGGAACGGCGCGTAGACTGCCCGCAACAAGCCGATCGCCCGCTCGTCATCGGAGCCGATGACCACCCGGTCCGGCCTCATGAAATCCTCGACGGCCGCGCCTTCCTTCAGGAACTCGGGGTTCGACGCCACCGCGAACGGCAGGTCGACGCCGCGCCGCGCAAGCTCGGCGGCGATGGTCTCGCGGACCCGATCCGCGGTGCCGACCGGCACCGTCGATTTGTCGACGACCACCTTGGACTCGACCATCCGCGAACCGATGTTGCGCGCGGCCGTGATCACGTACTGCATATCGGCGGAGCCATCTTCGTCGGGCGGTGTGCCGACCGCGATGAACTGCAGCATTCCGTGCGTGACCGCGGCGTCGATATCGGTGGTGAATCGCAGGCGGCCGCCGGCGACGTTGCGCCGGATCATGTCTTGCAGACCCGGCTCGTGGATGGGGACGCCGCCGCGGTTGAGGGTCTCGATTTTGCCGGCATCGAGGTCCAGACACATCACATCGTTGCCAACCTCGGCGAAGCAGGTTCCGGTGACGAGACCGACATAGCCGGTCCCGATCATCGTTATCTTCAAGCCGGAACCTTCGTTTCGGCGCCAATCGACGCGTTGATGGCGTCGAGCGCGGCCAGTGGATCGGCAGCGCCGGTGATCGGCCGCCCGATCACCAGATAGTCGGCGCCGGCGGCGATGGCCGCCTCGGGCGTCATCACCCGCGCCTGATCGTTAAGTGCCGCGCCGGCCGGACGGATGCCGGGCGTCACCAGCTTGAATTTGCCGCCGCACGCCGCGCGCAGGGCGGCCGCCTCGTGCGCCGAGCAGACCACTCCGTCGAGCCCGTTTTCCTGGGCCAGGCGCGCCAGCCGCAGCACCTGTTCGTCGACCGAGCCGGTCATGCCTATCGCCAGAAGATCCTCGGCGGCGAGGCTGGTCAACACCGTCACCGCAATCAGGAGCGGCGCGCTGCGTCCCATTTCCGCCGCGGTCTGGTTCACCGCCTGGCGCGCCGCGCGCATCATCGCCGCTCCCCCCGTGGCGTGGACGTCGATCATCCATACGCCCATTCGCGTCGCCGCGGCGCAAGCCTGGGCAACGGTGTTCGGGATGTCGTGAAACTTGAGATCGAGAAAGACCAGAAACCCGCGACGAACCAGCTCACGCACTAGACCTGCCTCGGCCGCGGTGAACAACTCCTTGCCGACCTTGACCGCGCATTTTCGAGGGTCGAGCCGCGCCGCCAAACCGAACGCCGACAGCATGTCGGGAAAGTCGAGCGGAACGATGACCCGCGGCGCTTGAGCGATCATGTAGAGTCTCCTGGTTCTAATTCACGCAAAACCGTCCGGCGATTCGGTGCGCCGAGGCGAATAGGTTTCCCACTTTCCGCAACCGGGGCAGCGCCAATAGTATTGCTTGGCGCGAAAGCCGCAATTCTCGCAACGATACATGCCGAGCCGCTTGATGTGCTGGCCGACGAGACCCTTGACGAGCTCGAGGTCGTGCCGCCGGTCCGCCGGCGCCGCCATCAGCTGCGCCTCGAGCAGCTTGTCTAGCCCGAGCAGCGTCGGATTGCGCGCCAGCTCGTCCTTGATGAGCTGCGTCGCCGATTCGGCGCCCTCGTGGGCGAGGATCTGGTTGAACAGCGCCGTCAGCGAGTCGAGTGACGGATATTGATCCTCGTAATTGCGCAGCACGCGAATACCCTGCGCGACGTCGCCGATTTTTCGGTACGCGTCGGCGAGACGGTCGGCGACCAATCCCAGAAACGCCGGATTCTGCGACTCGATGCGCTGCCATGCCGCGATGGCGGCAATATGATTTCCGCGCTGTGACTCGACATCGCCGAGCAGCATCGTCGCGCGCGTGCAGAGCTTGTACTCCGCCAGCGCCTGGTCGATGAACTGCCGCGCGTCATCGAACTGCGAACGCAGCAGCGCGTTCTGCGCCAGCTCGCAATAGTAGTGTGCGATTTCCTTGAAGTACGGTCGCTTGGCCAGCGCCTCCATGCGCTTGGTGGTCGCAATCGCTTTCTGCCAGTCCTTCTCCTGCTCGTAGATCTGCAGCAGGAATCCCAGCGCCTGAACCTCGAACGCGCTGCCGTCGAGCCGGGAAAAAAGCTCTTCCGCGCGGTCGAGCAACCCAGCGCGGTGGAAGTCCTGAGCCAGCTCGAACACCGCCGTCTGACGCTTGTCCGCGGGAAGATCCGGCCGGTCGAGAAGATTTTGATGCATGCGTATGGCGCGATCGATCTCGCCCTGGCGGCGAAAGAGATTGCCTAGCGCAAAGTGAAGGTCGATCGTCTGCGGGTCGACCTTGACCACTTCGATGAACGATTCGATGGCCTTGTCCGGCTGCTCATTGAGCAGGAAATTGAGTCCCCGGAAATACGAAAGCGGCAACGCCCGCGACTCGCGCAACAGATGCTTGATGTCGATGCGCGCGGCGATCCACCCCATGGCGAAAAACAGCGCCGGGATGGGAAGCAGCCACCAGAGCTCAAAGTCCATGGAAGCTAAGCGTCCACGCGCCGCTTACGCGACGTCGGCGGAAGGCGCGTCTTTTGGATGTCGTAGCGCATGCTCGCGCCGCAAGCGCATCACCTGCCGCTTCAGGCGCGTCGCACGCACGAGCCCGGCCAGAAGACCCGCGACTGCGCCGCCGGCAAACGCGAGCAGCAGCAGAAAGATGAGCGGCGCCTGCCAGGAGAACCAGTGATAGAAGCGGACGGTGACGAGGTCGGCATTCTGCAGGGAAAGCAACAGCAGCAAGAGGAAGACGATAATGCCGACGATCCAGCGAGCGACGTTCATGCAGCGGATCCAATAAAAAGGGCGGCACTATCGCGATTGACAATGCCGCCCGGCCACGAGATTTCATCAGCCTTTCTTGAGTTCCTTGAAATCGACGCGCTCCCGCAATTCCTTCCCCGCCTTGAAGTGCGGGACGTGCTTTTCGGGCACCTGCACCCGCTCGCCGGACTTCGGATTGCGCCCCGTCCGCGGCGGCCGGTAGTTGAGCCCGAAGCTGCCGAATCCGCGGATCTCGATTCTCTCGCCCTTCGCCAGGCTTTCCGCCATGGCATCGAGGATCATCTTGACCGCGAGTTCGGCATCCTTGGCCACCAGTTGCGGGAACTGCGCCGCCAAGCGGTCGATCAGTTCCGATTTGGTCATCACGGGCTCGCTTACCCTTGATTCTTGTTGTCGAGTTTGGCCTTGAGCAGCGCGCCAAGATTGGTCGTGCCGGCGCTGGTTCCTGAGTTTTCGACGGTGATCCGCTGCATCGCCTCGGATTCGTCGGCATTGTCCTTGGCTTTGATCGACAGGTTGATCGAACGGTTCTTGCGATCGATGTTGATGATCATCGCTGTTACCGAGTCGCCCTCCTTCAGATGCGAACGAATATCCTCGACCCGATCGCGCGCGACTTCGGAAGCGCGAAGATAAGCTTCCACTTCGCCATCCAGCGTGATCACCGCGCCTTTGGCGTCGAGCGATTTGACGCTGCCGCTCACCACGGTGCCCTTGTCGTGTGCGGCGACGAAGTTGGAAAACGGGTCGCCGTCCATCTGCTTGATGCCGAGCGAAATGCGCTCACGCTCGACGTCGATCGCGAGCACCACTGCCTCGACCTCCTGCCCCTTCTTGTAATCGCGCACCGCGGCCTCGCCGGCCAGCGACCACGAAAGGTCCGAAAGGTGCACCAGGCCGTCGATGCCGCCCGGCAGGCCGATGAACACGCCGAAGTCGGTGATCGACTTGATGAGTCCCTTCACCTTGTCGCCCTTCTTGTGATTCATCGAAAAGTCTTCCCACGGATTGGGCATGCACTGCTTCATCCCGAGCGAGATACGACGGCGCTCCTCGTCGATTTCGAGGATCATGACCTCGACCTCGTCGCCGAGCTGCACCACCTTGGTCGGGTGAATGTTCTTGTTGGTCCAATCCATCTCCGACACGTGCACCAATCCCTCGATGCCCTGCTCGATCTCGACGAACGCGCCGTAATCGGTGAGGTTGGTGACCTTGCCGAACAGGCGCGTGCCCGTCGGGTAACGTCGCGACAGGCCTACCCACGGATCCTCGCCGAGCTGCTTCATGCCCAGTGACACGCGGTTCTTTTCCTGGTCGAACTTGAGCACCTTGGCGGTCACTTCGTCGCCGACCGCCAGTACTTCGGAAGGATGCTTGACGCGTCGCCACGCAAGATCGGTGATGTGCAGCAGGCCGTCGATGCCGCCCAAGTCGACGAACGCGCCGTAATCGGTGATGTTCTTGACGATGCCCTTGACCGTCGCCCCTTCCTGCAGGTTCGCGAGCAGCGCCTGGCGCTCCGCGCCTTGCGAGGCTTCGAGCACCGCGCGGCGGGACACGACCACGTTGTTCCTCTTGCGGTCGAGCTTGATAACCTTGAACTCCATCTCCTTGCCCTCGTAGGGCAGGGTGTCCTTGACGGGGCGGATGTCCACCAGCGACCCGGGCAGGAAAGCTCGAATTCCGTTGGTCATGACGGT
>DASZZK010000465.1:0-1950 GCA_035544975.1 Casimicrobiaceae bacterium
TCCCGGATGCGACGCTATGGACGCAGACCTGGCCGTATGCCGCGGTGCTGCTCAGCATCGGCGCCATCGCGCTGACCGCGTTCGCCAAGCGCCGCCGTCTCGTCGTCCCCGAGTGGGGCGCAACGACGTTGAGCAACGGGAAATCGCCGACGCAGACTACCGGCGTCGCAAACACCTTCGCTCACTTCGCCGCGATGCCCGAGGCGGAGCCGATCATGCTGCGCGCGATTTCGCTCCCCATCGTCACCGAAGAGGAGCCCTACGATGCAAGCCTGGACACGCTTCTGCAGGTGCCTGACGTTGACGTGGATGGGATCGATGAACACGTGATCAGGAAGGCATGGGCGACCGCCGCCACCGAAGGCGCGGCCGATAGCGATACCGATTCGATTCTCAAGGCCATCGCAGCCGCCGAGCGCGATCTGTACATCAGCCCGCCCGAGCCCAGGCAAGCAGCGATCGACAAGGCGCTCGACGAGGATCTGATGCACGACCCCAAACTGCATCCTTCGGCAAAACGCTAGCTCCATCATCGTCTTACGGACGTGTAATGTCGCGTGTCGCTGGCTGGCGCTGATTCGCGGTCGCTCGCACCCCACTCGCTACGCGAGCGGGACCTGGCTCGCTGCTCACAGCGCTAGTCGGCTAAGACGCCCTTCTCGAGGTGGATCAGGCGCCGCGCCTTTTCCGCCGATTTGGGATCGTGGGTCACGATCAGGATGGTCTTGCCCAGCTCGCGATTGAGCTGATCGATCAACGACAGTATTTCCTCGCCGGTGGTCCGGTCGAGGTCGCCCGTCGGCTCGTCGGCAACGATTAGCGTCGGGTCGGTAATCAGCGCGCGCGCGATCGCAACGCGTTGCTGCTGACCGCCGGATAGCTCGTTCGGACGATGGTCCGCGCGATCGGCCAGACCGACGAGCGACAAGGCAATGCCGACGCGCTCGCGCCGCTCGCGACGGGAAAGATTCGAAAGCAGCAGCGGCAGCTCGATGTTTTCGAACGCCGTGAGCACTGGCATGAGATTGTAGAATTGGAAGATGAACCCGACATGCGACGCGCGCCATGCCGCGAGATCGCGCTCGGACAAGCGCGCGATGTCGACGCCGCCGACCTTGATGGTTCCGCTCGATGGCTTGTCGATCCCGGCAATGAGATTCAGTAGCGTGGTCTTGCCCGAACCGGAAGGACCCATCAGCGCGACAAAATCGCCAAGCTCGATGTCCAGATTGACGTCGGCCAGTACCGGAATGATCTGCTCGCCACGGCGGTAGTACTTGGAGAGCTTGCGGATCTCGATCAGCGTCGGCGGCGGTTCCCGCGCAAGCGGGAACCCGGTGGCGTTCGTCGCATGACGCAGCGTTTCCAAAGTCACTGGATCCCCGCTTCCGCGGGGATGACGCGGCTGCCTCCTCTTGCCGTCGACGCGAGCGCGTTGCGAGGATGCGTCGGCAGCGGCCGCGACTCACCTCGCGCGATCCCCACGCTGCGCGCGGGGCCCCTCGCTGCGGGCTCGCGCGGCGGTTTTCCAATCGCTGCGACGCTTCGCGTCTTGCTCTTGGACGGATGCGTCACTTGAGAGCCGTCTTGACTTGCGCGCCGGCGATCAACTCGAGCCCGGGCTTGAGCACGGCTTTCTCGCCGGTCTTGACCTCGCCGGTGATCGCCGTCAGCTCGCCTATTTTTCGTCCCGGCGTGACGGCAACCTCGGCGGTCTTTCCGTCGCGCACGACAAACACCACGGTTTTGCCGTCGCGCGGCGCGAGTGCGTCCTGATGAACCGCGGTCAGCGGCTTTTGCTGCTCGGCGGTCACCGGCTGCGACAGGAACGAGACCTTGGCGCTCATTTCCGGCAGCACGCGCGAATCGATGGCATCGAAACGGACCTTGGTCATCACCGTCGCCTTCGCCCGGTCGACCGTCGGCACGATGCGCGATACCGTGCCGCGA
>DASZZK010000466.1:0-3760 GCA_035544975.1 Casimicrobiaceae bacterium
ATCGCGCGGTTGCATCAGAACGGGTCGGCGGCAAACCATTCTTCGAGCAGAAAACCGGGCAATTGGAGAGACGACCTTAGCTCCGCGTTATTAAAGATGACGCTAATGGGGGAGCGGCCCTGATCGGAGAGCTCGCGAATCCGATCGTGCATCCGACAGGGAACGTCGGCGTTGACGATCAACGCAACGTGGGCCGGCCTGCGCGCGCGCATCCACGCCGCGGCGGGAACATCGCACCCGTACACCATAATGAAATCGCTCACCGGCCCCGGTTCCGATTCGGCGTCAAGAATCTTGATGGCCGCGTCGAGTCTAGGATCTACGCTCGTCAGGCCGGTTTTCCAGGTGACCGTGCGGAAGCGCGAATCGCGGACGATGCGTTGGATAATGGCCAGGTCATCCGCATCGACGCCCCGCGCCGCGACGACCAGGTCGAGCGCCGCTCGTTCCCCGAGCGGCCAATCGCTCGCGCGCGCTTGGCACAGCGCTGACATGCGCGGCAGTACTTGCCGACAAAGCTCTGTTTCCATCGCTTCCAGTTGGCGCGCATCGTTGATCAGCACCAGGTTCGACTGTGCGGCAACGATGTCCGGCCGAATCGCCAACGCGCGGCGGACATAATGCTCGGCCCTGTCCAGCTGATTCGACAGAAACCACGTGACGCCGAGCATATGTAATGCGTCGAAATTTGCCGGCTCCTCGCTGACGACGGTCTCGTAATTCGCGATCGCGTCGGCGAGCCTCCCTTCCCGTTGCAGCATTAGCGCCTTGTGCATCAACGCCACGCGGTCCTGCTGCGCGGGCCCGACTGGGCGGCTTGTCGGCAACGTACCTGCATTGAGTGCACCGTGGCAGTCCTTGTATCGCTTGCCACTCCCGCAGGGACAGCGATCGTTGCGTCCAACCACGGTCACGATTCAGTAACTACCTGGCGTAGCGAGGTTCTCGAACCGCGTATTTTCGCCCAGGAAGGCAAGCCGCACCATGCCGATCGGTCCATTGCGCTGCTTGCCGATAATGATCTCGGCCACGCCTTTATCCTGCGTGTCCTGGTTGTAGACCTCGTCACGGTAAATGAACAGGATCACGTCCGCGTCCTGTTCGATCGCCCCCGATTCGCGAAGGTCGGACATCACCGGACGCTTGTTCGGACGCTGCTCGAGACTGCGGTTCAACTGCGACAGCGCGAGAATCGGCACCTTGAGCTCCTTGGCGAGCGCCTTCATCGAGCGGGAGATTTCGGAGATTTCCGTGGCGCGGTTTTCTCCATCGCTGACTGCCTGCATCAGCTGCAGGTAGTCGACGATGATCGCGCCGAGCTTGCCGCCGTATTGCCTGGCCAGACGGCGGGCGCGGGCGCGCACCTCCAGGGCGTTCATCGCCGGCGTCTCGTCGATGTGGATCGGCGCGTCGTTGAGCTTGCCCAGCGCACCGGAAAGGCGCTCCCAATCGTCGTTGGTCAAGCGGCCGGTGCGAATCTTCTGCTGGTCGAGCCGACCGACCGAGCCCATGAGCCGCATGGCGAGCTGCGTCGCGCCCATTTCCATGCTGAAGATCGCTACCGGCATCTTCAGCACCAGCGCGACGTGCTCGGCGATATTCAGCGCCAGCGAAGTCTTGCCCATGCTGGGGCGGCCGGCGATGACGATCAGGTCGCCCTCCTGAAGCCCGGAGGTCATGCGGTCCAGATCGGTGAATCCCGTCGCGATACCGGTAACGTCGGAAGGATTGTCGCGGTTGTACAGAAACTCGATTCGCTCCACGACTTGCGTCAGCAGCGGACGGATATCCTGAAAGCCCTGCTGTCCGCGGGCGCCATGCTCGGCGATCTCGAAAACCTTGGTTTCGGCCTGATCGAGAATCTCGCGCACGCTGCGGCCGAGCGGATGAAACGCGCTTTCCGCGATCTCTCCGCCGGCAGCGGCAAGCCGTCGCAATATCGCGCGCTCGTGCACGATCTCGGCGTAGCGGCGGATATTGGCGGCAGTGGGGACATTTTCGACCAACGCCGCGAGATAGGTCATTCCGCCGACGTAGTCCAGCTTGTTGATCGATCCGAGCGCTTCGGCGACGGTCACCACATCCGCAGGCTTGTTGTCTGCGACGAGCTGCATGATCGCGTTGTAGAGCAGTCGATGAGCGTCGCTGTAGAAATGATCTCCGCTCAGGAAGTCCGCGATCCGGTCGGCGGCGCCATTGTCGAGCAGCAAGCCCCCGAGCACCGACTGCTCCGCCTCGATCGAATGCGGCGGAAGCTTCA
Organism: Casimicrobiaceae bacterium; assembly: GCA_035544975.1. Taxonomy (GTDB): domain Bacteria; phylum Pseudomonadota; class Gammaproteobacteria; order Burkholderiales; family Casimicrobiaceae; genus PALSA-1003. Next base: position 2,261 of record DASZZK010000466.1, read on the forward strand.
GAGCTTCAATTTGGGTATCGTTGGGCATGCGAGGGAACGTCGGGAGCGCTGCAGTTACATTTTAGCAGGTCGACGCGCGCGTTATGCCTGCCGGATAGCGAGATATCAGCGGGCAAAATCGCTCAGTGCACGGGTGCGGCGAAAGCAAAAAAAGGGCCGTTGCCGGCCCCTTTGCTCGTTTTCCCAACCGCCCCTAACGAAAGCCGTCAGGCAGCCTGATTGCCGGTGGTATCGCCCAGCACGGTGACCGTGATGTGCGCCGCGACGTCGGTGTGCAACGCGATGGTCAAGGGGAAGTCTCCTACGTGCTTCAGCGGACCTTCCGGCATGCGGACCATGGACTTTTCGACGGTGTGGCCGAGTCCTTGCAGCGCTTCGACCACGTCGACGTTGGTCACCGAGCCAAACAAGCGGCCGTCGACGCCCGCTTTCTGCGTCACTTGTATCGTCACGCCCTCGATCTTTTCGGCCTGCGCTTGCGCTTTTGCCAGTCTTTCGCCGGCGGCTTTTTCCAGCTCGCCGCGCTTTGCTTCCAGCAGCTTGAGATTCTCCGGCGTCGCGCGCTTGGCCTTGCCTTGCGGGATCAGGAAATTCCGGGCGTAACCCTGCCTGACCTTGACTACTTCGCCGAGGTCACCGACGTTAACGACTTTTTCCAGCAATATGACCTGCATGGCTGCTCCTGTCAGTGCAAATCGGTGTACGGCAGCAGCGCCAGGTAGCGTGCGCGCTTGATCGCCGTCGACAGTTGCCGCTGATAGCGGGCCTTGGTGCCGGTAATCCGGGCCGGCATGATCTTGCCATTTTCCTGGACGAAATCCTTCAGGATGTCGATGTCCTTGTAATCGATTTGCTTGACGCCCTCGGCGGTAAATCGGCAGAACTTCTTGCGCTTGAACAGGTTGTTGCCGCGTTCGCGCTTCTTGCCATCCTTGCCTTTACCTTTGCCTTTGGCGTTTCTTCCCATGGGACGGGGCATGTCAGTTTCCTTCGTTAGTTTCCGACTTCAGATCGAATTCGTTTACGTGCAGCGCCACGGTGATGCCGGTGCGGTAGCGGCGAGCAAGAAAGCCGGTGCAGCGGATTTGCGCGCCTGGCGCGACGTCGGCGATTTTCCTTGCCACCGGACCCAGGGCAACCGCGGCGAGCTCGCATGCAACCCGGCGTTCGCTGCCCGCCTCGACTTGCGTCGATTCGTGCGCGAGCTCGAAATCGAGCGCCGGCACGCCGGCTGGTGTGAAGCGCAGCGAGCCCATCGACTGCAGGCGCGCGTCGAGCGTCACCGAGTTGGCCTCCATCCGCTAAAGCGTCAGGTCGGAGCCGGCGTCGGCTCGACTTCCGCCGGCGCGGCGGCAGGCGAAGCGACCGGTGCCGCGACAGGTGCCGCCGCCACCGTCCCGCCAGGGGACAGCGAGCGGGACTTTTCTTCCTTCATCATCGGCGACGGGGCGACCATTGCCTCGGGCATCGCGACGATCAAATGGCGCAGCACCGCGTCAT
>DASZZK010000467.1:0-5259 GCA_035544975.1 Casimicrobiaceae bacterium
GACGTTGCCGAGGTCGCCCTCCTATTCGCATCGTTTCCCTCGAATGCGCTGACCGGCCAATCGCTGGTCGTCAGTCACGGTTGGTTCATGCAGTAAGCGCGCGCTAGCGAGATCGCACGCGCCGATCAGGCACAACACGCCGACTTCGCCCCCGCTTCGGGTTTCCCTTCGGCGGCCGGCGCGCAGCAACGCGCGGATGCATCGGCATGCGTCGCGGCGAGATCCTCGCCGTACACCGGAATCGTGCCGAGACTATGAAAAGTCTCCCATGCAATCCCGGCTGGATCGGTGACCCAATACTTGTCCGAACGCGCGTAGCAGCAGTTGGCGTCCTTTTCCTCGACCAATCCCCGGTCCGCGGCCTGCAGTTGTTCGCGCATACCTTTTAGCTCATCGGCGGTGTCGACCTGAAGGCCGAGATGATTGACGCCGGCTGTCCCGCCTCGGCGCGAAATCGCGAAGTTTACCCGTGGATCGTCCAGCATCCATTTGGCGTAGTCGGCCTTTTGCACCGAGGGCTCGCAGCCAAACAGCGTCGAGTAGAAGCGAATGCTCTGTTCGAGATCGGACACGGCGACGTGAACGTGAAAGCGTTTCATGCGACTCTCCATTTGGGATGAACGACGGGTTTCGGGTCTGACGGCGCGATGCGCCCGAGCTCCGACGGCATGCAGGGTGAAGGGCAGGTCGCATCGTCGCCAGGCGCGCTGCTTGCGCGGCAGCAGTTTTCCGCGAGGTAGCCGAGCAGGGCGTTCATCGCCGAGAAATCGGCGCTGTAATAGATGAAGCGGCTCTGCTGTCTCGCACGAACAAGTCCGGCCTGCGACAGCTCGCGCAGATGAAACGACAGCGTGGCCGGGGCGAGCTTGAGCGAGTCACCGATACTCCCCGCCGACAAGCCGGCGGGGCCTTGCTGAACCAGCATCCGGAAGATCGCCAGGCGTGTTTCCTGGGCGAGTGCGCCGAGCGCTTGCACGGCGGTCTTTGATTCCATATTTCCAGTATTATGGAAATAATTGGTAAAGTCAAGCGTCCTGACGCTATTTCTCTTTGTCCCCCTTTTGTCGTAGCCAGCGCCAGAGGATCCAAGTGACGGCGAGGACGGTGACCGCTCCCCACAAGGCGACTGCGAGCTGGCCGCGTCGAGGCGTCACCGTCAACAGGTCGGAATCGCGCAACGCCGCCGGAAAGGGACGCGCGGGCACCGGGATGATCTTGGCCAGCGCCGGGTCGGACGGAACGCGAGCCGTGTACTCGTCGACGCTCACAATGGGCGAGTCGCCCCATACGCGGCTTGACGGAAGCTGCGGTACCCGCAGGAAGACCAGCGCCTCGATGTCCTCGGCCAGCAAGGTTTCGAATGCGGAAGCGCGGCGTGCGGGCTGCCCACGCGCCAGGCCCAACAGGTCGGCGCCGATCTCCTCGAAGGAAATCGCCGGAAAAAGCCGGGTCCGGTCCTCGGTCAGATAATTGAACGTCTTCGCCGCCTTGGCCAGGCTGCGGTCCCGCAGCGCGAAATAGGGCAGGCCCAGCGCCGCCAGCAGCCGGCTGGTCGGCCCGCGTGAGCGCACATCCCACCCGACCGCCCGCAGCACATCGATGGTGATGCTGGCGCAGTTCATCGTGGCGTGGTCGTAAACGAGCTGGTGGCGATAGAACTGGTTGTAGACGCGGCAGAGCGCACCTTGCACGCGGCTCGCCGTGCGCTCGTCCTTGAGAACGGCAACGATCAGATACGACGGCCGGTACCACGCCTGGCCGCTGTTGAGATCGGTCAAATAGTTGTCGAGAGGCACCACTGCCGCGGCAATGCCTTTTTCGCTGAACGCGTCGAGGGTGTAGAAATTGTTCGCAAGCCAGTCGCCCATGGCGCCGTCCGGAGCGACGCGGCCGGTGACCATCGCGAAGTGACCGCCGTGCGCTTCGTCATCGTCGCCTTGCGCGCCATTGAGCATCGCGGCGAGGATGGGCTTGCCTTCCCATCGCCGCGGCGCGCCGGGCTCGCGCTCCCACAGCGTTACGGCGGCAAATGCGCTTCGCGCGCCGCCGACGGGCTCTTCCCTGACCAGCGTTCGAATGCCTTCTGCCGTCGCCTCGACCTGTCGCAGCGGCGCGCGGTCGTCGAGCCTGAAAGCCTCGGGCCAGATCGTTCGCGCGCTAAACGTTCCTTCATGCAAGGCGCCGCGCATCGTGAGCGGCTGCTGGGCAAGGAATGCGATCGATGTGTCGTCGTAGTAGGATCGGTTGAGAGCGATCTTCGGGACGACTTCGAATTTCCAGGTGTTGCCGTACGCTTCGACGCCTGTGCCGTTGGCAACGAGTCTTGCGCCACGAATCATTTGCGGCGCCGCGATCCATATAAGCGACGGATATTCCAATGGCATCCCAATCGCATGTCGGGCCGCCCATGCGGCGATATCTTCAATCGCGCTCGTGTCGCGCGCAAAGCCGCAGACGGGCAGCCCGGCTCGCGCGATTGCGATGGGTTCGTCCTCGAAGTACCAGAGCGCTTGAGGAATGACGCTGCCCAGCGGAAGCGCGCTGCGACCGGTGGTCAGGAAAAAATTACCGGCGTCATACAAACCGAGATTTCCGGCGGCCAGGGTGGAACGGATCTGAGGCGGCTGAGTCACAGGTAGGCGGTCGGCCGGCGCTGTCGGAGGCATATGTCGCCGCGCCGGCAGCGCGAATTGTGCGGCAGACGCCGCATGTTGGCCAGCGCCGTAAGTTTTTCCGCATTTCCTCGACAACACGTATGATCCTCAACGTTCGACGAAAGCGACCATGTCCAAACCGGCCACCGCACTGCATACCGTCGCCGAACAATCGGCGCGCGGCAATGTCCGCCTGATCGACCGCAGCAACGCCCACGCAGAGCTTGACGATGAGCGCGCGGCACTCGTTGACGGGTTGTTTGCCGTTCCCGCGGTCATTTCGCCCAAGTACTTCTACGACGACATCGGTTGCACGTTGTTCGAGGCGATCTGTTCCCTGCCGGAGTACTACCCGACGCGCACCGAGCGTGCAATTCTTACAACGCATCGCGACGCGATCGTTCGGGCGGTGGGAACCGGTCGCCAGGTCGTCGACCTCGGCGCCGGGGACTGCGCCAAGGCGGCGCTTCTCCTTCCGGCGCTGCATGCGCGGCGCTACGTCGCGGTGGACATCGCCGCTGCGGCCATCGAGCCCGCCCTGTCGAGGCTGACGCCCGTGTTTCCCCGAGTCGAGCTCATGGGCGTGGTGACGGATTTTTCGCGCCGACTGGATCTGGCAGGCGCCATCGACGCGGGCCCCGTCACCTTCTTTTATCCGGGGTCGAGCATCGGCAATTTCACGCCGGACGAAGCTCATACCCTGCTACGTCGGGTGCGCGATCTGTGTGGTCCGGAGAGCGGTCTTCTGATCGGGGTCGATACCAAGAAGGACAAGGCGCGTCTCGACGCCGCGTACAACGACGCGCTGGGCGTCACCGCGGCGTTCAATCTGAACGTGCTCAACCACGTCAACACCCTCGCCGATTGCGACTTCACGCCCGCGGGATTCGCTCATGTCGCGTTTTACGAGCCGATCAAGGGCCGTGTGGAAATGCATCTCGAATCGCGATACCTGCAGCGCGTGCGCATCGGCGAGCGTGAGCGCGTATTCGTTGCGGGCGAGCGCATCCACACCGAGAATTCCTACAAATACACTCCCGGCGAATTCGCGGACCTGCTGGGCAGTGCGGGGTTTACCGAGTTGTGCTTGTGGCAGGACGACGCCGGAGATTTCGCGGTCTTCTACGCCAGCTAGTGCGATGGTCGACTAATCCGAGTCGCGTGCCAGCCGGATTCCGGTGAATTGCCAGCGGGCCGTGGCGGGGAAAAAGTTGCGATAGGTCGCGCGAAGATGCGACGCGGGTGAGACGCATGAGCCGCCGCGCAGAACGTACTGGTTGACCATGAACTTGCCGTTGTATTCGCCGATGGCGCCGGCGGCGGGACGATAGCCTGGGTAGGGCGCGTAGGCACTTTGGGTCCACTCCCAGACATCGCCGAAAAGTTGCAAGGGAGCGGCCGCTGACGCGTCCGCGGGCCGCGGCGCAAGGGATCCCGATTCGATGAAATTGCCCTCCACCGGACGTCCGGACGCGGCGATTTCCCATTCGGCCTCGCTTGGCAGCCGTGCGCCGGCCCAGCGGGCGTAGGCATCCGCTTCGAACAAGCTCAGATGGCACGCCGGAGCTCCGAGGTAAAGGGGGCTCACTCCGTGCAGCCCGAATTCGAGCCAACCGTTTCCGTCTTGCTGCCAATAGAGCGGTGCGGCGATCGAGTTCGCCGCCAGCCAGTCCCAGCCTTCCGAGAGCCACAACTCCGGCCGCCGGTAACCAGCATCGTCGACGAAGGCGAGATACTCGGCGTTGGTCACCGCGCGGCTCGCGAGCGAAAAGGCGTTGACGAATTGCCGATGGCGGGGCGATTCGTTGTCGAACGCGAACCCGCTGCCGTCGTGGCCGATGTCGGCGATTCCTTCGTCGAATTCGATCCAAGCCAGGGCCTGCGCGTCGGTCGCGACATCCGCGGCCTTGTGCGAAGGCGCGTACGCGGGCTTCAGCGGATTGCACGAAAGCAGGTGCAAGACATCGGTGAGGATCAATTCCTGATGCTGCTGCTCGTGATTCAGGCCCAGGTCGATCAGGGCGTTGACGCTCGGCGGCAGTGTGCCGGCATCCATGAGCTCGGCCATCGCCGCATCGACGTGCGTGCGGAAGGCGCGAACTTCATCCAGCGAGGGTCGCGACAGCAAACCGCGCCGGGGACGAGGATGCTTCTCACCGATACCGTTGTAGTAGGAATTGAACAACATGCGAAACGCTGGATGGAACACCCGGTACCCGGGCAGATGCGGGGCGAGAATGAACGTCTCGAAGAACCAGCTCGTATGCGCGAGATGCCACTTGACCGGACTGGCATCGGGCATGGACTGGATCGCGCAATCCTCCGCCGACAGCGGCGCAGCAAGCTGTTCGGTCGCGATGCGCACCGTCCGATAGCGCAACGACATCGACACCACCGGCACCGGCGATTGCGCCGCCGGCCGACCGCGATGCGCATGCTGCGCCGGCAGGCGATCGTTCATGCGGCGGACGCCTGGGCTTGCGCGGCGATGGGCGCGGTGCGTCCGGCGGCGACGACAACCCGCGGCGGTCCGGCGATGATCTTGCCGATCACCGTCGCACGATCGAAGCCATCGGTGCGGAATGCCCGCAAGACATCGTCGACC
>DASZZK010000468.1:0-2935 GCA_035544975.1 Casimicrobiaceae bacterium
TCAAGAGCCTCGGTGCACGCCATGCTGCGTATGGGACGAAGACTGAGCACTACGCGATCGTCGCCGAAGCGCTGCTATGGTCGCTGGAAAAAGGTTTGGGTGACGCCTTCACGCCTGAGGTTCGATCCGCATGGGCGAAGGTATACGACGTCCTTGCCACGACCATGCAGACTGGCGCCGTGGAAGCGGCGGCCGCTCGGGCAGCATGATAGCGGCGGCTGGATCGCAAGCGAAGCCATGTATGTTTAATGCAGAGGCCGTGGCGTACACAGTAAGCGCTGCGCTGCTCACACCTTGACGGTGGCGATTGGGATCTTGACGTAGGCCCAGGGCATCAGGTCGTCGATGCGGGATGCTGGCCAGAGGTTGACGAGCTTGGTGAGCGTGTCGGTGAGCCATGCGTTCGGGTTCACACCGTTGAGCTTACAGGTCTCGATCAGCGAGGCGATGATCGCCCAATTGGCACCACCCTCGTCCGACCCGGCGAAGAGAGCATTCTTGCGATTGAGTGCGATCGGCCGGATGGAGCGCTCGACGGTATTGGAGTCGATCTCGATGCGGCCGTCATCGAGGAAGCGGATGAGCCCATTCCAGTGCCTGAGGCCGTAACGTATGGCTTCCGCAATCGGTGAGCGTCCTGAGACACGGCCGAGCTGCCGCTCGAGCCAAATCTTCAAGTCATCGACGAGCGGCTTCGTGTGCGCGTGCCGGGTGGTGCACCGGTCCGGCGCGCTCTGGCCGCGGATCTCGGCCTCGATCGCATACAGTGCGGCGATGCGTTCGAGCGCCTCCGTCGCGATCGGCGCGTTGCCGCCCTTGGCGATGTCGTAGAACTTGCGCCGGAAGTGGCTCCAGCAAAAGGCGAGCGTGAGCGGCCCGCCGGCGCGCTTGACGTCGGTCAGCGCGTCATAGGCGACGTAGCCATCGACCTGAAGCACACCGCTGAAGCCGGCGAGATGGCGCACGGCATGCTCGGCGCCGCGACCGGGCGCATAAAGGTAGGCGACAGCCGGCGGGTCTGTGCCACCCCATGGTCGATCGTCGCGCGCGATGGTCCAGAGGTAGCCCGTCTTGGTGCGTCCGCGCCCAGGATCGAGCACCGGGCAGCGTGTCTCGTCGGCGAACAGCTTGGTCGACGTCTTCAGGAGCTGGACAAGCCGGGCGTGCAAAGGCTCGAGTTCGACGGCGGCGAAGCCGACCCAGTGGGCCAGCGTCGAGCGATCGATATGAAGGCCCTCGCGCGCGAACATCTGGGCTTGCCGATAGAGTGGCAGGTGATCGGCATACTTGGCCACCAGAACGTCGGTGACGAGCGCCTCGGTTGGCAGGCCGCCCACGATCAGCCGGTTCGGTGCCGGTGCCTGCACGACCCCGTCGGTGCACGACCTGCAGGCATACTTGGGTCGCCGCGTCACGATCACGCGAAGCTTGGCCGGGATCTTGTCGAGGCGCTCGGCGACATCCTCGCCAATGACATGCAGCGCGCCGCCGCAGCACGGGCACGTCTTGGCCTCCGGCTCGATGACGACCTCCTCGCGCGGCAGATGCGGCGGAAGGCGCCCGCGATTGGCACGCCGGTTCGTCACGCCCTCGCGCTTGACGATCTCGCTTTTCTTCTCGGCTGCCGCGTCCTCCGCCCCGAACGCTGTCTCCACGTCCTCCAGCGCCAGGGCCATCTGATCATCGCTGATGCGCTCGGACTTGCGTCCGAACTGGGCACGGCGCAGCACATTGATGATGTGGTCGAGCCGCTCGTTCTGCTCGGTAAGCCTGTCCACTTCGGCGGCAAGCACCGTGTGCTCGTGCTCAAGGCGGTCGCGCTCGGCGGCAAGCCTGGCGTTGTCGGCATGCGCGGCCTCGGTTTCGGCACGCACAGCCAGAATGAGAGTCTTCAGGGTCTCCGCGTCATCGGGGAGCTGGTCGAGCGACAGCGCCATGGCAGCACCATCGCTGATTTGCAGGGCCGACGACCACTTCGCAATCAGTCGAACATGTGGATCATTGTGTGGCTGTGGGCCGGGCGACACGGCGCGCATGGACCCGTGACCAATCCAGTCCTTCCAGCAGCGCCGAGAGCTGCGCCGGCGACAATCGCATCACGCCGTCCTCGATCCTGGGCCAGCGGAACTTGCCGCCCTCCAGCCGCTTGGCGAGAAGGCAGACACCGGTGCCGTCCCAGAACAACAATTTCACGCGGTCGGCTCGTTTGGAACGGAAGACATAGATCACACCCGAGTAGGGATCGGCCTTGAGCTCTTCCTGTACGAGCGCGGCGAGGCCATCCATGCCCTTGCGGAAATCAACGGGCCTGGTCGCCACCAGCACCCGCACGCTCGTCGGCGGCACGATCATGACGCGGCCTTCGCGGCACGCAGGACGGCAATCAGCGTCCTGGCATCGAGAGCGCCGTGGATGCGCACCACCACCGACCCCAGCGTGATCTCGATCGACAAGCTCTTGTCACGCCTCACGAGTGGATGGGCGGGTTCAGTTGCCCGGGCCACTGCGCCGTCCAGAATCGCCGGCGCAAACAATGGCGCCGCGATCGCTCTTGTGGCGGCCGTCTCGGCCCGCAATTTCGCCCGCCAGCCGAACAACTGCTGCGGGCTGATGCCATGCCGCCGTGCCACTTCGGAGACGACGGAGCCCTCAGCCAGGCTCTCGCCTACGACCGCGAGCTTCTCCTCTTGCGACCACTTCCGGCGCCGCTCGACGCCGGTGATCACTTCGATCCGCTGCAGCCGTGCTGGCTTGTTTTCGACCTTATGGTCGACACTATGGTCAAAACGATCGCACCCCATGGGACGCGACCCTCACCGATCCGCAACCGCTCGGGAAGGTGATATCGGCGCAGCGCTTACCGTACACAAACATCGCAACTAACATTTCTTTTGCCCGTGGGGTGGCTCGTTCGCGCGAAAAGTCGAGCACGGAT
>DASZZK010000469.1:0-2075 GCA_035544975.1 Casimicrobiaceae bacterium
TTGTGGTTGAGCATCGTGAAATAGAGGCTGTCCACGTCAGGAATGTCGCGGAGCTGCCCGCGCGTGATGTCCCCCTCCCCGGCGCGCTCGACCTTGATCACGTCCGCGCCCAGCCACGCCAGAAGCTGCGTACACGTCGGACCCGATTGCACGTGCGTGAAATCGAGAATCCGGACACCGTCCAATGCCTTGCCCATTACGTGCCCCTATCCAATGCTGTCATTGGCGAAAGCGCTACTCCGACTCAGACCGTCACGGTTTCTTCTTCGCGGTGGGATTGAGACTCGTGATGCGGCCGCTTTCCGTGCCCGCCTTTTCATCGATAACCGCGTTGATCAGCGTAGGCTTGCGCGAGCGGATCGCTTCTTCCATCGCGTTGCGAAGCTCGGCCGGCGTCGATGCCATCACACCCACACCACCGAAGGCCTCCATCAGTTTTTCGTAGCGCGCGCCCTTGACGAACACCAAGGGTGATGGGTCGCGTCCTCCGGTAGTATTCACTTCGTCGCCGCGGTAGACGCCGTTGTTGTTCAGGATCACGACGCAGACTGGCAGGTTGTAGCGGCAGATCGTCTCGACTTCCATGCCGGAGAAACCGAAGGCGCTGTCGCCCTCGACCGCGATCACCTGCTCGCCGCTGACCACGGCCGCCGCGACCGAAAAGCCCATACCGATGCCCATTACACCCCACGTGCCGACGTCCAGCCGCTTGCGCGGCTTGTACATGTCCACGATGCTGCGCGTGAAGTCGAGCGCGTTGGCGCCCTCGTTGACGAGGATGGCGTCCGGATTCGCCTTGACGATGTCACGCACGACGTTCAGCGCGCTGTGGAAGTTCATTGGCGTGGGGTTCTTCGCCAGCGCTTCCGCCATCTTCGCGACGTTCTTGGTCTTGCGCTCCGCGATGGCATCGAGCCAGTCGGCGGGCGGCTTCGGCCAGTTCGATCCCGCAGTTGCGTTGATGGCGCCGAGCATGGCTGAGACGCACGAACCGATGTCGCCGACGACCGGAGCATCGATACGGACGTTGCTGTCCGCTTCCTGTGGCGAGATGTCGACCTGGACAAACCTCTGGCCGCCCCATTCCTTGGCGCTGTTGGCCCCCCACGTCTTGCCTTTGCCGTGCGAAAGCAACCAGTTCAAGCGCGCACCGATCACCATCACGACGTCGGCTTCCGGCAGCACGTAGGAGCGCGCCGCGGATGCGGATTGCTCGTGCGTGTCGGGCAAAAGGCCCTTGGCCATCGCCATGGGCAGATAGGGAATACTCGTCTTTTCCACCAGCGCGCGAATATCCGCATCGGCCTGCGCGTACGCCGCGCCCTTGCCGAGAATGATGAGCGGACGCTTCGCACTCCTGAGCAGATCGAGCGCGCGATGCACGGCGTCCGGCGCCGGGATCTGGCGCGGCGCCGGATCGACCACCTTGATCAGCGACTGCCGTCCCGCTTCGGCGCCGATCGTCTGCGGAAACAGCTTGGCCGGCAGGTCGAGATAGACGCCACCGGGACGGCCGGAGAGGGCGGCACGAATCGCCCGCGCCACGCCCACTCCGATGTCCTCGGCGTGCAGCACTCGGAACGCGGCTTTGGCGTGCGGCCTGGCGATGGCGAGTTGATCCATCTCCTCGTAGTCGCCCTGCTGCAAGTCGACGATCTCGCGCTCGCTCGAGCCGCTGATGAGGATCATCGGAAAGCAGTTGGTGGTGGCGTTGGCGAGCGCCGTGAGTCCGTTTAGGAAGCCCGGGGCGGACACCGTGAGGCAGATGCCCGGCTTCTGCGTCATGAAGCCGGCGATGGAAGCGGCATACCCGGCGTTCTGCTCATGGCGGAAGGAGATCACGCGTATTCCTGCGGCCTGCACCCTGCGCGTGAGGTCGGTAATGGGAATGCCGGGCAGACCAAAGATCGTATCGATGCCGTTGAGCTTGAGGGCATCGATGACCAGCTGAAAGCCGTCGGTCTCTTGTGACTGGGCATTGATCTCGCCACTGGCGATTTTCGGCGTGTCGTCGGCGGGACTCGCTGCGGGCGAGGATTTGGCGGTTCCGGTGGGTTGGTCGAGCATGGTTGTCT
>DASZZK010000470.1:0-2167 GCA_035544975.1 Casimicrobiaceae bacterium
GTCGAGCGTTCGACCCAGACGTGAACGAAGTAGCCCGTTGCCGCGGGCGCGTCCGCGCCCTCCTCGAACAAGCCGATGTCGTAGGTCACCGAGGAATTGCCCAGCTTGTCGACGCGCAATCCGGCGTCGATAATCTGCGGAAAGGATAGTGGCCGGTGAAAAAGACACCGCGTTTCGACGACCAGCCCCATCGCCGGCCCGGCGCGAATATCGAGACCGCCTTCATGAATCAGATGTTCATTCACGACGGTGTCGAAATACGAGTAATAGGCGACGTTATTGACGTGGCCGTAGGTATCGTTGTCCATCCACCGGGTGGGTATCGCCAGGAACCGCCGATACTCCGCCCGGTAAGCTCGCCTTGCCTGGATCATGCGCGGGTGCGCAGGCGCGCGTCAAAAATCTCCACCCAGTGACGCACCGGCAGCTGCGTGCCGCTCGCGAGATGGCTGAGGCAGCCAATGTTCGCGGTTGCGATCAGGTCAGGCTGCGACGCCTCGAGCGCCTCGAGCTTGTTGATCTTCAGTTGTTGGGACAACACCGGCTGCAGGATTGAATAAGTGCCCGCGGAGCCGCAGCAAAGGTGCCCGTCGGCGACCGGCGCGAGCTCGAGGCCTATCGCCTCGAGAATCTCCTCGACCCGCCCATTGAGCTGCTGCCCATGCTGCAGCGTGCACGGCGAGTGAAAGGCGACCCGCTGCGGACCATGGTCCATCGCCACCAGCGGCGCGAAGCGTTTCCACTCGTCCGCGATCACTTCGACCGGATCGCGGGCGAGCTGACCTACTCGCTTTGCCTTGTCGACGTATTCCGGATCGTCGCGCAACAGATGTCCGTAATCCTTGACGGTCACGCCGCACCCGCTCGCGGTGACGACGATCGCCTCCGCACCCTTCTCGATGTGCGGCCACCAGGCGTCGATGTTCCGGCGCGCGAAAGTCGCAGCTTCCTCGCGCGCGCCGAGATGCTCGCTGATCGCGCCGCAGCACCCGTCTTGGGAGGCAAGAACCAGCGAAATACCCACTCGATCGAGTGCGCGCGCCAGCGCCGCATCGATATTCGGCGCCAAGACCGGCTGCACGCAACCGGTGAGCGCGAGCATTTTCCGCGCGTGGCGCGGCGGCGGCCAGGATTTCACCGGGCGCGCCAGCGGCACCTTGGCCGCGAGCGACGCCGGCAAGAGCGGACGCGCCAGCCTTCCCACGCCGAGCGCGAAGGCAAACAGCGAGCGATGACTCAAGCCCTTGCGCAACAGCCAGCGCCACACGCGTTCGCCGGCCGGCCGCCGCACTCTCTCATCGACCAGCCGGCGCCCGATCTCGACCAGCCTGCCGTAGCGCACGCCGGAGGGACACACGGTTTCGCAGTTGCGGCAAGTCAGGCAACGGTCCAGGTGTAGCTGCGTCTTGGCGGTGACATCCGCTCCTTCGAGCAATTGCTTGATCAGATAAATGCGCCCGCGCGGACCGTCGAGCTCGTCGCCTAGCAATTGGTAAGTCGGACACGTCGCCGTGCAGAAACCGCAATGAACGCAGGCGCGCAGAATCGCGTCCGCGTCGCGTCCATCCGCGGTGTCCCTGACGAAATCGGCTAAATGCGTTTCCACGCTCAGAACTCCGCGTACATGCGACGACGGTTGAAGATCCCGACCGGGTCGAGCGCCGTCTTGAGCCGCTGGTGCAGCGCGAGCAATGGGGAGCTAAGCGCGTGGAACGCTCCCGTGGACTTGTCCGCCGATCGAAAGAGCGTCGCGTGGCCACCATGATCCTTCGCCCACGCTCGAAGGCGCTGTGCGCTTTCGTCGGGCTCCGCGCATATCCAGCGCAATGCACCACCCCATTCGATCATCTGGTCGCCGCCAAGATCGGCGTACGGCGCGGTGGAGCGCACCGACAGCCGCCACAACGGCGCGCGGCACGCGACCTGGAAGAAATCATGCTGCTGTTCGCGTATGGCGCGCCAGAACGCCGGGGCGTCTTCGGTTTCCTCGCCCCCCAGGCGACCCTGGGCGGCGCTTACGGCGCTGGAGGCGCCTGACAGGCGCACATAAAGCCTGTCCCCGAGCCAGCAGCTCGCTGATAACGGCAGCGGCAACGCGCTCCACTCGTTGATCTTGCGCAGTGCATCGTCGACCGGCAGGTCAAACGCAAGCGTCTTCTCTGCAGAT
>DASZZK010000471.1:0-3580 GCA_035544975.1 Casimicrobiaceae bacterium
AACGGCAATCCCAGGACGAAGCTTACGACCACAAAAAACGCACCGTAGATCGCGACGCTGATCATCGGCCGTATGCTGATCCGCTCCGCAAGATCGCGCATGCGCCGCGAAAAGCCGCTGAGCAGCAGCGCGGCGACAACACCCAGGCCGTACAGAAGGTTCCACAGCTGTATCCAGTATCCGCCTTCGAAGTAGCTGTCCGAGAGGCTGCGCTGCTCCGGAGAGAGCGTATCGAGCCAGGCGGCGGTCGCGCGATCGACATCGAATGCCGGGCCCGCCATGGCCGTCTCGGGTACATGCAGGCCCGGCGGCAAATCGCGCACGACGGCGGCATCGGCAGCGGAGATCGCGACCGTGGACCCTGCCAGTACCAATATGCATGCGAGGCGAAAAGCAAGTCTCATGGCCGGGTGGGGAAGTTCGCTGCTGCGCGCGCTTCCCCCGTCAGCGACAGGATGTGCAGCCCCGTATTGGCGCGATCGACCGCGTAGATGTATCCGCGGTCGTCGACCTCGACGTTGTTGGTCTGGATCGCGATCTTGCACCGATCCGCTCCGTCGACCTTCAAGCAGCGCGGTTCGGTATTGGCATTAACCGCCGGAATGTAATACGCCACCTCGCGGGGGTGGTAAGGGTCACGGATATCGAGTGCGCGCACGCCGGCGTTGAAGTGCGCCAGGAACAAGACGCGTTTGTAGTAGATCGGCGTCATGTTCTCGTTGGACGAATGCGTCCCGAAGCGTCCGCCGCGCGCGCAGAAGTTGCCGCTGGCCTCGGGCACCGTCCAGCTCGCCACGCCCATCGGCCGCGCTTCGTTGGTGATGTCCGCAATCCAGAGCATCTGTCGCGCTTCGGTGCATTCGTTTACCAACGACTCGTCGACGATGGCGATAAAATCGCGCGTCTTGCCATCCTTGTCGCGCGCGAACTCGGCGATGTTCATCTTCAGCAGGGGAAAAACCGTGTGTGCTCCGACATTCGGCGGCATCGTCAGACGGCCAACTTCGGGGAACTGGAGGTTGGCTGCCGTCGGCTCGGCGGGTCCGGTCAGAAGCTTCTGCCGATCGACGATCTGCATAATGCCGTCCTTGTTAGTGCCGTAACCGAAATACACCCTGTTCGCTGCCGGGCCGGCCGAGATCGGGCCGTGCAGCTCAACCGGCGCGTCTCCGGCGCTGCCGGGCTGCTGACCTGTGAGGCCGAAATCGCGGATGAAACGAGGATGCGCCGGATCGCTCAGATCGTAGATCTGCGTCATGCGGCGCGTCCGCCAACCCTCGACGCCGGAAACGAGGTAGGCGATACCCATGTCGCACTCCCACCAGTTCTTGTGCGTGCCCTTGAGCGGTCCGATACGCGACAGAAGCGCGGGCTTCGCGGGATCGGTCACATCCCAGATCTCGTGTGCGGAATTGCCGAAGGTGCGCAACAAGTAGAACTTGGCCTGGTCGCCCTTGAGCAGGCCTTTTCCGGAGCAGACTCGCGCCATCTGCGCGCCGCCGCTTTCGCCTTGGCCCTCCTCGCCCGGGATATGCGCGAGGTAGCGCGGTGAACGGGGATCAGTGACGTCGAGGACCGAGGTTCCGTTGAACTCCGGCTTTCCGGTCAGCGCATTCACCGGCTTCGCCACTTTCTCGGTGCCGCCGTGATGCCCGATGTAGGCGATCCAGCGCCCGTTCTGCTCCAGGACCACGGGCTGGTACGCGCTTCGCGCCTGCAGGTCGTGGTAACCGACGAGCGCCATGTCCTTCGCCTCGGCCGCGCTTGCTCCGGCGCCGGAGACTACGCTCTGCGCGGCGCAAGTGGCGAAGCCGAGAGCAGCGACAAGCACGGCCGTGAAACGGATTGCTCTCACAGTTCCTCCCTCATTACAAGAGCGCGAAAAACATTGTGCCATAGCGTGCGGCGGGCGCTTGCCCGGTCGTACAATTCCACCGACACTTGCTCTGGCCATCGCCGACCCATTTCCTGACGAGTCAATTCATGCAATTTCGAATCCTTCCCGGCACCGACCTCAATGTCTCCCGGGTGTGCCTGGGCACCATGACCTGGGGCGAGCAGAACAGCGAAGCCGAGGCCCACCAACAGCTGGACTATGCCCTCGCGCAAGGCATCAACTTCATCGACACCGCGGAGATGTATCCGGTGCCGCCGAACGGAAAAACCCAGGGCCGCACCGAGACATTTCTCGGCAGCTGGCTCTCGCGACAGCGTCGCGATGGACTGGTCATTGCCACCAAGGTCGCCGGGCCGGGACGCCGCGACTGGATCCGCGCGGGCAGGACGGACCTGACGCGCGAGGTCATCGCCGAGGCCGTCGATACCAGTCTCTCGCGATTGCAGACCGACGTCATCGACCTCTATCAAATCCATTGGCCGCAGCGTAACGTGCCGATGTTCGGCGCGACCGAATTCGATCCGTCGAAAGAAAAGGACGGGCCCCCGGTGCGCGAACAGGTCGAAGGCATGGCAGCGATGATCAAGGCCGGGAAGATCCGCTACTACGGGCTGTCGAACGAGACGGCATGGGGCGTGTGCGAGTTCCACCGCGTCGCCAAGGAGCTCAGTGTTGCCGGTCCGGTGACGATACAGAACAGCTACAGCCTGGTCTCGCGCGGTGTCGACAACGATCTGGCCGAAGTGCTGTTCCGGGAAAGGATGTCGCTGCTCGCCTACAGCCCCCTGGCCGGCGGCATGCTCTCCGGCAAGTATCTCGGCGGTGTCAAGCCTTCGAAATCGCGCTACACCTTGTTCGATGGGCTCGGAATGCGCTTTCGCAAGCCCATCGTGGACGAGGCTATCGACGCCTACGCGATGCTCGCCAAGGAGCGCGGCCTGACGCTGGTGCAGCTCGCGCTCGGTTACGTGAAAAGCCGCCGGCATGTGGGCGCCTCGATCATCGGCGCGACGACGATGCAGCAACTCGAGGAGGATATCGAAGCCGCGCAGTACGAGCTCGACGCCGAAACGCTGGCCGCGATCGCGGCGATCCAGATTTCCTATCCGAATCCGGCAGGCTAAGGACTAAATCCCTTCATGATTACTCCCGATCTCCTCAAAGATGTGCCGCTCTTCGCCGAGGTGCCTCACGCCGAGCTTTCCACCATTGCCGCGCGCGCGGCCGATATCGAGTTGCGCGAAGGCGAGTGGCTGATTCACGAGGGCGAAGCTGCGGCCTTCTTCGTCCTGTTGTCGGGCCGGCTCGCGCTCTCGAAGTCGTACGGTGGCATAGAGCGCGTCATTAACGAGTCCGATCCCGGTACGTTTTTCGGGGAGCTGCCCTTGCTCCTCGGGTCGCCGGCCATCGCCAGCCTGCGCGCCACCAAACCGTCGCGCGTCTGCCGGCTCGACGAACACGACTTTCGCGAGCTGATCGTCGCGTGCCCCCGGCTCAATGCTGAGCTGCTGCGCACGATGGCAACACGCGTCGGCTATTTGCAGCAGGCCGCGCTCGAGACGCCGGTTGCCACGGTCACCATCATCGGGCATCGCTTCGACCTCGCTTGTCATGATGTGCGCGATTTTCTCGCCCGCAATCGCGTGCAGTTCCGCTGGCACGACCCGCGCGATCCCGAGGCGA
>DASZZK010000472.1:0-1599 GCA_035544975.1 Casimicrobiaceae bacterium
GCTGCTGACCGATGCCAGGGGCACGCCCGTCCCGAGCCTGGATTTCGCCCAAGGCGGCGTTGGATTGCAGATCGTCGTCTTCCAGCCCCAATCCAGGGGTGGCCCACCGGACGTGAGACTGGCGATCACGGCGCCCGACGGAGGCGTGTTCTACGTCAGGCCGAACCTGCCGTCAGCCTTCTTCCAGCACCGCATGTCGTGGCGCCTGCTGGGCCAGTAAGCACGCAGCGTTTTGGATGACGAGCGGCCGCTCCGCATTGCGCGGGGCGGCCGCTTGTTTTCGGGAAGGTAAACTTCGAAGCCATGACCACCGTCACGGCTTTCATGCCCGGTTCGCAAATGCAGCGCGATACGGGTCAGCGGCTCACGCTGTCGCTTGCGTTGTCAGTCGTCACCCACATGGTCGTGATCGCGATCTTTGCCGGATTGCTCAAGCCGACACTGACGCCGGTGCTTGGCAGAGTGGGACAAGCGCTTCCGATCGAAGTCGCGCTCGTCGGTGTCCGGCCAATCGCCTTTACAGCGCCACCCGAAGCCCCCCCCATGGCGACCGAGTTGCCGATTGCGCCGCAGCCGATCGGCTCCGCGCCGTCTTTGCAGCCGGCGCCTCCGCCCTCGCCGACGCAAGCCGAAGTGAATGTGCCTACGCGACCCTTCGGAGTGTCGGTGCGGGCCGACAACAACGCGGAGGCAGTCAGCGCCGACGCCCCGCTCCCGCTCGGCGATACTGCGGTCGGAGCGATCACCGACAGCGAGCGCCTGGGACATGCACAGGCGATGCGGCTCGCCCAGCGCTTCCCGCGCAACGCGGACAAGCCGCCCCGGCTGCTCGAACCGCTGCGCGTCCCCTATCCGCCGCGCGCCGCGCGTGCACACGCAGACGCGCACATCGGCGTGCTGTTACTGCTCGACGCAACCGGACAGGTTGTCGATACGACGCTTTTCCCCGACGAGCCCTTGTTTGGACCGACAATTCTCGAGGCGCTCAACGGCGCACGTTTTGCGCCCGCGGAAGCGGACGCGAACCCGATCCCTTACTGGGTGATCCTGGAGTTCGTTTTTCGGCTGCGGCCGCCTGCCACGAAACCGCGTCCGCCGGAGTGACGCCTCACCCGCCGGAAAAATTGACGAACCTCCGGCTCGAGCGCTAGGTGTGATTTCTACGACCGTTGTTCAGCGAATTGAGCCAGTCGGCCGATTGGTGTTTGTCGATTAAGACTAGCAGGGGGTCGTTCCTCATTGTAGAAGCGCAACCAAGTTGTCAGCGCGGCCCGTCGGTGGGCGGAGTTGGCGTAGGGCACGGCGTAGGCCCATTTGCGCAGGAGCGTTTGAATCATGCGCTCCGCTTTGCCGTTGGTCTGCGGCCGATAAGGCCGCGTGCGTTTGGTCGTGATGCCAAGCCAGCGACATGCTTTGCGGAAAGGGCGCGAACGATAGGCGCCGCCGTTGTCGGTCAGCACGCGTTCGACGCGGATGCCACGGCGTTGGAACTCGCGCAAGGCACGCAACCAGAAAGCGGTCGCGGTATAGCGCTTGTCATCGGGCAAGACCTCGACATAGGTGAAGCGCGAGCAATCGTCGATCGCGACATGCGCGTAT
>DASZZK010000473.1:0-1956 GCA_035544975.1 Casimicrobiaceae bacterium
CCATGACCTGCGGCTGGCAACGCAGGCTGTAGGGATCCTGTACGCGATCGTCGTTCACCAGATGCGACCGGCGAATCTCGCTGCCAGCGAGCAATGCGCGATACTTCGCTGCCACGTCGATCTGTCCCGGCTGTCCGCGAACTTCCTGGATGCGGACGTCGAACGGCGCGTCGCTTCCCTTGGCGGCGTCGACGGACAATGCGCCGGTCACCACCGCCGCAGCAAAAATATCCTCCGCCTCGAACAGTGCTTTGAGCGCAAGTGCGGTCGAAACCTGGGTGCCATTCAATAGCGCGAGCCCTTCCTTGGCGGCGAGCGACACCGGTGAGAGCCCTGCGCGGCGAAGCCCTTCGCTTGCCGCAACCGCGGTGCCGTCGATCGATACTTCACCTTCACCCATGAGCGCCAGGCTCATGTGCGCGAGCGGTGCCAGATCGCCCGAGGCGCCGACCGAACCCTTGGCCGGAATCGATGGCAAAACGTCGGCGTTATAAAGCGCGAGCAAGGCTTCGATCACTTCGGGTCGCACGCCGGAATAGCCGCGCGCGAGGCTCGCGGCCTTGAGGACGAGCGTAAGGCGTACGGTCCCATCGTCCAGCAAGCCTCCGGTGCCCACGGCGTGCGAGCGGACGAGATTGGTTTGCAGCCGCTCCAGTTGATCGTGGGCAATGTGCGTCTTGGCGAGCTTGCCGAAGCCCGTATTGATGCCGTAGGCCGGAGCTCCGTGATCGACGGCCCTTTGCACGGCACTCCTCGAAGCGCGGATGGCGGGCAGCGTCGCGGCATCGAGAACAACGAGAACGCTGGCAGATGCGATCTCGCGAAGCGTGCGCAGCGAAAGTTTGCCGGCGACGACCGTTATTTCGGTTTTCATGACAGAACAGCAACGCGCAGACGCCCCGCGCGTGGCACTCCAGCCCCGGCAAGGCTGGCGGTCATTCCCGATTGGCCATCGGCAGGACCAGCCCTTGCTCCCTCGCGCACCGGACCGCGGCGTCGTAGCCCGCATCCGCGTGCCTCATCACGCCGCTCGCCGGGTCATTGGTCAGTACGCACTCGATGCGTTTGGCGGCGGCTGGTGTTCCATCGCAGACGATCACCATGCCGGCATGCTGCGAGAACCCCATGCCGACGCCGCCCCCATGATGAATGCTGACCCACGTAGCGCCGCTCGCGCAGTTGAGCAGCGCGTTGAGGAAGGGCCAGTCCGAGACCGCGTCGGATCCATCGCGCATGCCTTCGGTCTCGCGGTTGGGGCTCGCCACGGATCCTGAATCCAAGTGATCGCGGCCGATAACGATGGGTGCCTTCAGCTCACCGCTGGCGACCATCTCGTTGAACGCGAGGCCGGCCCGCGCGCGATCGCCCAGACCGATCCAGCAAATGCGCGCCGGCAATCCCTGGAACTTGATACGCGTCCGCGCCATGTCGAGCCAGGTGTGCAGATGCGCGTCGTTCGGAAACATCTCCTTCATCTTGGCGTCGGTCTTGTAGATATCCTGGGGATCGCCCGACAGCGCGACCCAGCGGAAAGGCCCGATGCCGCGGCAGAAGAGAGGCCGGATGTAGGCGGGCACGAAACCGGGAAAGTCGAATGCGTTTTCAACTCCCGCCTCCGAAGCCATCTGCCGGATGTTGTTGCCGTAGTCGAAGGTGGGCACATCCATTTCGTGGAAAGCCAGCATGGCGCGCACTTGCACGGCCATCGATGCCTTCGCGGCTTCGACCACCGCGACGTGATCGAAGGCGCGACGGGCTTCGGCCTCGTCAAGAGACCAGCCCGCCGGGAGATAGCCGTTGAGCGGATCGTGCGCGCTGGTCTGATCGGTGACCATGTCGGGGCGCGCTTCGCGATTTCCGCCTTGCGCGCGGCGGACCAGTTCGGGAAACACGTCGGCCGCGTTGCCGAGCAAGCCGACCGAGACGGCGCGGCCGCCGGCGTGCGCCTCCTGAATG
>DASZZK010000474.1:0-9238 GCA_035544975.1 Casimicrobiaceae bacterium
GCCACGTTCCACGTGGAACAGAACGATTCACCCGCGGCTTTCGCAAAATCGTGCTTTGGATTATCATGACGAAACCCTGCTAATCTTAAATTATCGTTTAAAAACATGTTGTTTCCGGAACGCTTCGACGTAATCGTGGTGGGCGGCGGGCACGCCGGGACCGAGGCTGCGCTCGCGGCCGCACGGATGGGCAGGCGCACGCTGCTTCTCACCCACAGCATCGAAACCCTGGGCCAGATGTCGTGCAATCCCTCGATCGGCGGTATCGGCAAGGGGCACCTGGTCAAGGAGGTCGACGCGCTGGGTGGCGCCATGGCTTTGGCCACCGACAGGGCGGGGATCCAGTTTCGGATCCTCAATGCCAGCAAAGGACCCGCAGTCCGCGCGACCCGCGCCCAGGCAGACCGCGTTCTGTACCGCGCGGCGATTCGCTCGATGCTCGAGAACCAGCCCAATCTGACGCTGTTTCAGCAACCGGTGGACGATGTCCTGGTCACCACGGGAAGCGTCACCGGCGTGGTGACCCAAGGTGGCATGCGCTTCGACGCTCAGGCGGTGGTGCTGACCACTGGAACCTTTCTCTCCGGCCTGATCCACGTCGGACTCAATCATCATGAGGCTGGACGCGCCGGCGAGGCACCCTCCAACACCTTGGCCGCCCGCTTGCGCGAACTCGCGCTGCCCGTCGGCAGGCTGAAGACCGGGACGCCGCCGCGGCTTGACGGCCGCACGATAGCCTTCGCTTCGCTCACGGTTCAGCCCGGCGACGACCCGGCGCCGGTGTTTTCGACGCTCGGTTCCAGACAGATGCATCCGCGCCAGCTGCCCTGCTGGATTACGCACACCAACCTGCAAACCCACGAGATTATTCGCGGCGGCCTCGATCGATCGCCGATGTACACCGGTGTAATCGAAGGCGTGGGGCCGCGCTATTGCCCGTCGATCGAAGACAAGGTCACTCGCTTTGCCGACCGGGTGAGCCATCAGGTGTTCCTGGAGCCGGAGGGCCTGGAAACGCACGAAATCTATCCCAACGGTATTTCGACCAGCCTGCCGTTCGACGTGCAACTGGCCATGGTGCGCTCGATCAAGGGGCTGGAGCGTGCGCACCTTGTGCGTCCGGGCTATGCCATCGAATACGATTTCTTCGATCCCAGGGCGCTTAAGGCCACCCTCGAGACCAAGGCGATACGCGGGCTCTTTTTCGCGGGACAGATCAACGGCACGACCGGCTACGAGGAAGCCGCCGCGCAGGGAATCCTCGCGGGTATCAACGCGGGCCGGCTCGCCATCGGCGAAGAAGGATGGTGTCCGCGCCGCGATCAGGCCTACCTGGGCGTGCTGGTCGACGACCTCATCACGCGCGGCGTCACCGAGCCCTACCGCATGTTCACCAGCCGAGCCGAGTACCGACTGCAGTTGCGCGAGGACAATGCGGATCTCCGTCTGACCGAAGCCGGCCGCGCGCTCGGCGTCGTCGACGATCTGCGATGGGAGGCGTTTTGCCGCCACCGGGACGCGGTCGCCAAGGAATTGGAACGCGTCAAATCTTGCTGGGTCAATCCGAAGGTGGTGGGCAGCGCTGAAGCCGAACGCGTTCTCGGTCAGCCCTTGGACCGGGAGTACGCGCTGGTCGAGCTGTTGCGCAGGCCGGGAGTGAGTTATGCCGAGCTCATGAGCTTGCCGGGCGCGGGAAGCGCGGTAGTAGACCTTCGCGTCGCGGAGCAGGTCGAGATCGCAACCAAGTACGCCGGGTACATCGAGCGCCAGCACGCCGAGATTGCGCGCAACGCGTCGCAGGAGGCGCAAGAGCTGCCTGGCGATCTTGATTACCGCACCGTGCGCGGGCTGTCGTCCGAAGTTCAGCAAAAGCTCAACCAGCATCGGCCGGAGACGATCGGTCAGGCAAAACGCATCTCCGGCATCACTCCCGCCGCGATCACCTTGCTGCTGGTCCATCTCAAGCGCGGCTTTCGGCTACAGACGCAAAACGCCCGAAGACTTTCAGCATGACGGCAGCGTTGGTCGCAGGGCTTTCCGCGCTCGAGCTGGACGCGGACATTGCGGCGCGGGCCAAGCTGTCGCAATACATCGCCTTGCTCGACAAATGGAATCGCACGCACAACCTGACCGCGATCCGCGATCCGGAGCGAATGGTCACCCACCATTTACTCGACTCGCTGGCGGTGCTCGAACATCTACCCAAGGCAACCAACTTGCGCGTGCTCGACATAGGCAGCGGCGGCGGCCTGCCGGGCATTCCGCTCGCGATCGCCCGTCAGGATTGGCGCGTCGTGCTGCTCGACAGCAACCACAAAAAAGCGGCGTTCCTGCGCCAGGCGGCGATTGAACTCGATCTCGCCAATGTCGAAGTGTGTGCCGTGCGCGTCGAGGACTACGTCCCTGAAGTCTTGTTCGACGTCGTCATCTCGCGTGCCTTTTCCGATCTGGCGACGTTCGCCGCGGTCGCGCGACGACTGGTCGCGCGCGGAGGGCGGCTCGTCGCGATGAAGGGCCTCTATCCACACGAGGAACTGCGTGAGCTGCAGCCGGACATAGTGGTCACGGGGGTGCCCGGGGTGCGCGTTCCCGGCCTCGATGTGCAGCGACATCTGGTGATCATGGAGCCGTGCGAGCCGTGAGCAAGATCATCGCCGTTGCCAATCAGAAAGGCGGCGTCGGCAAGACGACGACCAGCGTCAATCTCGCCGCGAGCCTGGTGGCGATGAAACGCCGCGTGCTGCTGGTCGATCTCGATCCCCAAGGCAACGCCACCATGGGCGCCGGAATCAATAAGCGAGCGCTTACTTACACCGTCTATCAGGTGCTGCTGGGAGAGAAAAAGATTTCCGATGTCCGCGTGCGCTCTCCTTCGGGTGGCTTCGATCTGGTGCCTTCGAATCGCGAGCTTGCCGGAGCGGAGGTAGAGCTGGTCGACTTGCCGGAGCGCGAGATGAGGCTCAAGGGCGCGCTCGCGGAGGCGCTTTCGCAGATGCGAGCCGCGATATCGGTGGTCGTCGACGACTACGACTTCATCCTGCTCGACTGTCCGCCCTCGCTTTCGCTGTTGACCTTGAACGGCTTGTGCGCCGCCGATAGCGTCCTCATTCCGATGCAATGCGAGTACTACGCGCTCGAAGGACTTTCCGACCTGGTGCAAACCATACGCAAGGTGCGCGCGCACCTCAACCCGCGCCTTGAAATCGAGGGCTTGCTGCGTACCATGTACGACCCGCGCAACACGCTTGCGCTCAACGTGTCCGCGGATTTGCAAAAGCACTTCGGCGAAAAGCTCTATCGCACGGTAATCCCACGCAACATCCGACTCGCCGAAGCGCCCAGCCACGGTGTCCCCGCGCTGCAACTCGACAAGACTTCCAAAGGCGCACTGGCGTATCTCGCGCTGGCGGGAGAAATGCTGCGACGGGACGAGAATGTGATCTCTTCCGCCGAGAGGGCACTGCATGGCTAAGTTGAAGGGACTCGGTCGCGGACTCGATGCGCTGCTTGCCGGTTCCGACGAAATCTCCGCTGGCGAATCGCTGCAGTCTCTTCCGCTCGATCGCATCGGCGTCGGAAAGTATCAACCGCGCACGCGCATGGACGAGGATTCGCTTGCCGAGCTCGCCCTGTCGATCAAGGCACAGGGGATCGTGCAGCCGATACTCGTGCGACCGGTCGACGGCGGCCGCTACGAGATCATCGCCGGCGAACGACGCTGGCGCGCCGCGCAGCGCGCGGGATTGAAGGAAGTGCCTGCGCTGGTGCGCAGCGTTCCGGATCAGGCCGCGCTTGCCCTGGCGCTGATTGAAAATATCCAGCGCGAGGACCTCAACCCGCTCGAGGAGGCGCAGGGAATCGCGCGCCTGATCAGCGAGTTTCGACTGACCCACGACGCTGCGGCGGCCGCGGTGGGCCGCTCGCGCAGTGCGGTGAGCAATTTGCTTCGCCTGACGCAGTTACCCAAGCAGGTGCAGGGATATCTGCTCGCGGGAAAGCTCGACATGGGGCACGCACGTGCGCTGCTGGGACTCTCCGGGGCGCAGCAGGTGGCAGCGGCGTCCAAGGTCGTCGCCGAACAAATGTCGGTGCGCGACACCGAGCGGCTGGTGAAGAGCGTTCTGGCGCCGCCCGCGCGCCGCAAGGCGCGCGCCGCAACTGCCGGCCGCGATGCGGATCTGGTGCGCCTTCAGGAGGAGCTTGCCGAGACGCTCGGCGCAAGAGTTCGCATCGACGCGGCGAAGAAAGGCAGCGGACGCCTGGTGATCGACTATTCGAGCCTGGAACAGCTCGACGGCATTCTCGCGCGGCTACGCCGCAAATGAACGGACGCGACCCATAAAACCGCGGCGGCGCCGAAGCGCCGCGAATCTCCGTTGCGCCACGAATCACTGTGACGCCGCGAATCACTGCAGCGGCGAGCGCGTTCCTTCAGCCTAGTTGCTTGAGCATGGGCTCCGCGCCCGACACCTCGAACTTGCCCGGTGCTTCGATGTTCAGCTCCTTGACCACCCCGTCCTCGACCAGCGCGGAAAAGCGCTGGCAGCGTATGCCCATTCCCCTGGCAGTCAGGTCGAGTTCCAGACCCAGCGCCTTGGTGTACGCGGCGCTGCCGTCGCCCATCATGCGCACCTTGCCCGCGGCGTTCAGATTCTTGGCCCACGCCCCCATCACAAATGCGTCGTTGACCGACAGGCAGAAAATGTCGTCGACACCCTTGGCTTTGAGTTCGTCGTAGTGCTTGATGTAGCTTGGCACGTGCTGCGCCGAGCAGGTCGGGGTGAAGGCGCCGGGCAACCCAAATATCACGACCTTCTTGCCTCTGGTTAGAGCGTCGACCGGGAACTGATTGGGGCCGATTTTGCAGCCCTCGGTCTCAACGTCGATATATTCGCTCAAGGTCCCGGGGGGCAGCCGGTCGCCTACTTTAATGGTCATATTCTTCTCCGGAGCAATGGCGGGAACGCGCCGTGGGATGACAACGACGAACGTCGATTGTAGCGGATAAATCCAGTTGTCTGCGAGCGCTGTGAGCAGCGAGCCAGGTCCCGTTCGCGAAGCGAATGGGGTGCGAGCGCCGGCGAATCAGCGCTCACCACCGACACGCAACGCTTCACCCTCCATGGCCGCGCAAGGAGGTGCGCTGTGAGCAGCGAGCCAGGTCCCGTTCGCGAAGTGAATGGGGTGCGAGCGCCCGCGAATCAGCGCTTACCACCGACACGCAACGATTCACCCTCCATGGCCGCGCAGGGAGGTGGACGATAATCTCGCGATGGCGTCTTGTCGGAACCGAGGCGAAGGCGTAATTTCGGCAGTCCGGAAGTGGGGAGAACGACATGGCGAAGATGGATATCGCGCGGGGACGCCGCGCAACGCTGCTCATTGCCACGCGCAAGGGCCTGTGGCAACTGAGCGCCGATGCAACACGCCGCCAGTGGCGCCTCATCGGTCCGCATTTTCTTGGCCACGTCGTTCATCATTGTGTCGCCGATCCGCGCGACGCCAAGACAGTGCTTGCCGCGGCTCGCACGGGTCACCTCGGACCGACCATCTTTCGTTCAGCCGATCGCGGCCGGACCTGGCACGAGGCGAAACGTCCGCCGGCCTTTCGGGAAGGCAGCGGACGCGTGGTCGACCATACTTTCTGGCTTGCGCCGGGACACGCGTCCGAGTCCCGGACCTGGTACGCCGGTACCTCTCCGCAGGGATTGTTTCGCTCCGAAGATGGCGGCGCAACGTGGGACGGCGTCGATGGCTTCAACGAGCACCCCATGCGCAAGACGTGGTGCGGCGGCGACAAGGACGGAACGCCCGACGGCCCGAAACTGCACTCGATTCTGATCGACCCGCGTGATCCCAATCACATGTACATCGGCATGTCGAGCGGAGGCGTGTTCGAATCGGCCAACGGCGGCGCCGCCTGGCGGCCGCTGAACGCCGGAGTCAAGGCCGATTTTCTGCCGGAGCCGACGCCGGAATTCGGTCACGATCCGCATTGCGTACGACTGCATCCCGTCTTGCCGGACCGGCTCTACCAGCAGAATCATTGCGGCATCTATCGGCTCGACCGGCCCGCGGAGCGTTGGCAGGACATCGGCACGAGCATGCCCAAGAGTGTCGGCGCGATCGGGTTCCCGATGGTCGTTCATCCACGCGATCCGGACACGGTGTGGGTGTTTCCGATGGATGGCACCAAAGTCTGGCCGCGAACGTCGCCGGCAGGCAAGCCGGCCGTTTATCGCTCGGTCAACGGCGGCAGATCCTGGCAGCGTCAAGGGACAGGCTTGCCGAAAACGCAGGCGTGGCTGACCGTCAAGCGGCAGGCGATGACAGCCGATCACGGAACTCCCGTCGGCGTTTACTTCGGCACCAGCAGCGGAGAGATTTGGGGGAGCCGCGATGAAGGACGTACGTGGAAATGTCTCGCCGCGCACCTGCCGCACGTTTACGCCGTCGAGGTAGCCTGAACGTGGGCGCGCTGCGGCCCACGCGGGCGGCGAAGTCGGCGAAGGCGCGGTGCTGATCGCCCATGCGCGTTCTCATTCCCGGACCGCTGCGAGATTACACCGCGAACGCCGCGGCGGTCAGCGCCGACGGATCTTCGCTCGGCAGTCTGCTCGCGGACCTCGATCGACGGTTTCCGGGGCTGCGCTTTCGGATCATCGATGAGCAAGGGCGCATTCGCCGACACATCAAATTCTTTGTCGACGGCGTGCAGGCAAACGACTTGAATCCGACTCTCGACAGTGCGACTGAAGTGATGATCGTATGCGCACTTTCCGGAGGGTAAACGCGAGCGTTGAGATACCTCGAGCATCCCGTATGTGCGTCGCAGCGTTCGTTGACGCGCCGCCGCACAAAACCCTATAATCCAAAAGTTTGCTTGAGCCTGCGGTGCCCGATTCCGTCTCCGGCCGTTCGCCGTTTCGTTACCCTTTGCGACGTGTCGCGGGCTGGCAGCTCATCGCCACGGGGATCATCGCCGCGGCGGGAAGTCTCGGCTGGGGATGGCATGGCGCGCTTTCCGGCCTGCTCGGGGGGATCACCAACGTGGCCGCGGGCGCTGCCTATGCTGTGGTGGTAGGGCTCGCAAACCCGGCCTCAGCGGGAGGGACGCTGGTAACTGCGTTCCGGGCCGAGGCAATCAAGATCGTGTTGATCGTTTTTCAGCTCTGGCTGGTTCTCACGATGTATGCGGACGTCGTCCATGCGGTTTTCTTCGCCGCGTTCGTCGTCACGGTGCTGGTGACACAGGCGGCGATTCTGATCCGTGACTGACCGGGCGGTGCTGCAGATAGCAAGCTGCGACTTGGGAATGTGCAACTAGGAACGTGCAAATAGAAGACTGCAAATGGCCGAAGAACACGCACCCGACCCGACGTCGTACATCCAGCATCACCTGACGTTTCTCGCGCAGCCGGTCCGGGAATCGGGCGGTTTCTGGACCCTTCATTACGACACCATCATCACTTCGCTAATTCTAGGTGTCGTCGTCTTCGGCTTTCTCTGGCTGATAACGCGCAAGGCAAGCTCGGGCGTCCCGTCGAAAACCCAGGCCTTCGTCGAGCTTTCGATACAGTTTGTCAACGACCAGGTGAGGAGCCTTTTTCACCACGATTACCGAGTTGTCGCGCCCATCGCCCTGACCGTTTTCGTGTGGGTGCTGTTCATGAATGCCATGGACTTCCTGCCCGTCGACATCATGGCGTGGATCTATCAGAACGTCTTCCACCAACACGAATGGCGCGGCGTGCCGACGGCAGACGTCAACACCACGTTCGCATTGGCGCTCTCCGTATTCGGCCTGATGATCTTCTACAGCATCAAGAAAAAAGGCCTTTTTGGCTGGATCAAGGAGCTGATCAGCACGCCCTTCGGCATCAAGCCGCTGTGGGCGTCGCCGCTGCTTGTCGCTTTCAATCTGCTGTTCAATGTCATCGAGTACGTATCGAAACCGCTGTCGCACTCGCTGCGGCTGTACGGGAACATGTACGCCGGCGAGATCATCTTCCTTCTGATCGGACTCTGGGCCGCGACCGGCGTGGCAGGCGTCGTCGTGGGCGGCATTCTGCACCTGGGCTGGTCGATTTTTCACATCCTGATCGTCGTGCTGCAGGCTTATATCTTCATGATGCTGACGGTCGTATACATTGCTATGGCACACGAACATCACTGATTCGCTGACATACTTATTCAATCGGTCCAATCTCCGTTCAGAAAGGAAAGCAAAATGGACAAGCTGCAACTGGTCGCGCAGATTCAGGCATACACGGGTATCGGCATCGGACTCATGATCGGCCTGGGCGCTCTCGGCGCGTGCGTCGGTGTCGGCATCATGTGCTCGCGTTTCCTCGAAGGCGCCGCGCGCCAGCCGGAAATGATTCCCGCGTTGCAGGCAAAAGTGTTCCTGCTGCTCGGCCTGATCGACGCGTCGTTCATCATCGGACTGGGCATCGCGATGCTCTTCGCGTTCGGCAATCCGCTTATTCCGGCGGGCTTGAAGTAATCGGGCGCGAAACGGCTCCGCGATAAGGACCGAGGGGGACAAGTCATGAACATCAACCTGACATTGTTGATGCAGGCGGTCGCGTTTTTCGCGTTCATCCTATTCACGGCGAAATTCATCTGGCCGCCGCTGATGCGGGCGATCGAGACCCGGCAAAAGCAGATCGCCGACGGGCTCGCCGCCGGAGAAGAGGGCCGTCACAGCCTGATCAATGCCGAAAAGCGCATCGCCGAGATGATGGTCGATGCCAAGACCCGCGCGTCGGACATCGTCGCCCAGGGCGAAAAGCTGAAAAGCGAAGCGGTCGACCAGGCGCGAACCGACGCGAAGAACGAGGCCGATCGTATCCTCGCCGCGGCCAAGGCGGAGATAGAACAGGAAGTGCATCGCGCCAAGGAGTCGCTGCGGGCGCAGGTGTCCGAGCTTGCCGTCGCCGGTGCCGAACAAATTCTCAAGCGCGAAGTCGACGCCAAGGTGCACGCCGACCTCTTGACCGCGCTGCAAAAACAGCTTTAGCCATACGCCATGTCAGAGCAGGTCACCATCGCCCGTCCCTATGCCGAAGCTGCGTTTTCGCTCGCCCGCGAGCAGAACGCGCTGCCTCGGTGGGCCGAGATGCTGAAGCTCGCGAGCAACATTGCGAGCGATCCCAAGGTGCGCGCCGCGCTCGACAATCCCAAGCTCGACAACGCGGCCAAGGAATCGCTGCTGCTTTCCCTGTGCGGCGACGCT
>DASZZK010000475.1:0-4077 GCA_035544975.1 Casimicrobiaceae bacterium
GCATCGGCCAGCCGCGCCAGATAATGCTCCGAGATCGTGCGCTCATAGTCGATGCCGCGCTTGTGCACGCGGTCGACGAGTGTGGTCACCGGCGCCTGCAGGTACACCACCAGATCGGGCGTGGGCGTCTGCGGCTTGAGATGCGAATACACCTTGTCGTAGAGCGCGAATTCGTCGTCGTTGAGATTGAGCCGCGCGAACAGCGGGTCCTTGTCGAGAAGGAAGTCCGACACGGTCGTGCGGCGGAACATGTCGAGCTGGGTTAGCCCGCGGATCTGGTCCACCCGCTGGAACAGGAAATTGAGCTGCGTCGGCAGCGCGAAGCGCGCCATGTCGTCGTAGAACCGCGCCAGGAATGGATTCTCGTCCGGCGCTTCGAGCAGCGCATCGGCGTTGAGATGATGTGCGAGCGACTTGGCGAGGCTCGTCTTGCCGGCGCCGATCGGGCCCTCGATGACGATATAGTGGCATTTGGCAAGATCCATCGCTGAAACTCTCTAACGCCACGCGTGGCTGCGGGTGCGCGCGATGCGCTGGCCGCGTGCGCGGCGCAGCCACGTGCGCGCCGCGCCGCGGCCTGGAATGGTGGCTGCCGGCGCGATGTCGATCAGCGGCTGCAGCACGAACGCGCGCTCATGCATCCGCGGATGCGGCAGCGAAAGCTGCGGTCGCGACATTCGCCGGCGGCCGAACATCAACAGATCGAGGTCGAGCACGCGCGGCGCGTTGCGGCGGGTCGAGCCTTGCCGCCGGCGTCCTTGACGGCGCTCGATGGCCCGCATGCGGTTGAGCAGCGCCGAGGGCGTGAGCGCGGTTCGCAGCTCGGCCACCGCGTTGACGTAGTCAGGCTGTGGCTCGGTGCAATCCATGGGGGCGCTGACGTAATTGTGGGAAGCCGCGACGAGCCGCGAGCGCGGCAGCCGCGCGAGTTGGTCCAGCGCCCGCGCCAGGCGCCGACGCGGGTGCCCGAGGTTGCTGCCGAGTCCGATAAAGGCAACCTCTCGCACGCTTGATTCTCAGGAACGCAAGTGAGAAGACACCGTTGTCCCCGCGAAGGCGGGCACCCAGCGTCGTTGCGTGCACGACACTGGATTCCCGCTTTCGCGGGAATGACGGACCGAGGGATCGCGCGCGTACCTCATTGCTCGCGATTGGCGCCATCTCCGCCTTCGCCCGTTGCGCCGGATTCGCCGCCCCCATCGCCCGCCCTGTGCTTGCGCCCGCGCGCACGCTTGCGCTTTTTCGGCGCTTCATCGGGCCGCAGCATATTCTCGCGCTCTTCCATGTCGGCATGCTGGAAGCGATCCCACCAGTCGGCGAGCGTGGCAAGCTCGCCTTCCATCTCGCCGCTGGCGCAGCGCAGCCACAGGAAATCGTAGCCGGCGCGAAAGCGGGGGTGTTCGAGCAGACGAAACGGGCGTTGTCCCGAGCGCTGCTCGAAGCGCGGCTGCAATGCCCACGTCTCCTTGATGGTCGCCTCGAAGCGGCGCGGAATCGCCAGCCGCTTGGCCTGCTGCTCGAGCACCCGATCCATCGCATCGAACAGGGCCGGCATCGGCCGCTCACCCTTGGCCTTGGATGCGTTCCAGGTGGCGAGGACCTCGTGCCACAGCAGTGTGGCGAACAGGAACGCGGGCGTGGCCGATTTGCCGTCGCGGATGCGCTCGTCGGTGTTCGCCAGCGCCAGCTCGATAAAACGCTGGCCCAGCGGCTGCTCCAGGATCACGTCGAGCAAGGGCAGCACGCCGTGATGCAGACCGTGACGGCGCAGGCTCTTGATCGATTCGACGGCGTGACCCGACAAGAGCAATTTTTCCATCTCGTCGAACATCCGCGCCGGTGGAACGTTTTCCAGGAGCGGCGCGAGCTCGGGGATGGGCGCCGCGGTTTTCTTTTCGATGGTGATGCCGAGCTTGGCCGCGAGGCGCGCGCCGCGGAGCATTCGCACCGGGTCCTCGCGGTAGCGCGTAACCGGGTCGCCGATCAGCCGCAGGCGCCGCGCCTTGACGTCGGCGACGCCGCCGACGTAATCCCACACCTGCTCGGTGGACGGGTCGAAGTAGAGCGCGTTGATGGTGAAATCGCGGCGCAGCGCATCCTGCGCCTGCGAGCCGAAGACGTTGTCCGACAAGAGTCGTCCGTGCTCATCGGCTGCATCGTCGCCGGTCTGCAGTGAGCGGAAGGTCGCCACCTCGATGGTCTCGGGCCCGGCAAGAACGTGGACCAGGCGGAAGCGGCGGCCGATGATGAACGCGCGCCGGAACAGCGGCTTGACCTGCTCCGGCGTCGCGTCGGTAGCGAGATCGAAGTCTTTGGGCGTGATCCCAAGCAGCAGGTCGCGCACCGCGCCGCCGACGATGAAGGCTTTGAAGCCGGCCTGCTGCAGCTTGCGGATGACGTCGTTGGCGCCGCGCGAGATATGACTTCTGCGGATCGGATGCGCATCCGGCCCGTAAATGAGTAGTTTGGACGAGGCCTTGCCGGGAATCAGGCGCGCGAAAAAGCGGCGGATCATCGAACCATCAGACGCAAACGAATGGGCGGGTTGTGCCTCGCGCGATGCTCGCAAAACGGCGATCGCTTCTTTGGCAACTGAGCTTGGCAACTGCGTGGCAGCAAGAAGGCGGGAGTGCCGCTGCATCATAGCATGTCGGCCGCGGGCGGCGTGGCAGGCAGGCTTGAAATCGCGGATAATCGCGCGTTCCAGAGCAGTGTCGCAACATCCAGGAGAGCCCATGCCCAGCTATCAGCACGTCAAGGTCCCGGCCGGCGGTCAGAAGATCAGCGTCAATAAGGACTTCAGCCTCAACGTTTCGGACCAGCCGATCATTCCGTACATCGAAGGCGACGGCACCGGCCTGGACATCACGCCGGTGATGATCAAGGTTGTCGACGCGGCGGTGGCGAAGGCCTATGGCGGCAAGCGCAAGATCCACTGGATGGAAATCTACGCCGGCGAAAAGTCGACCAAGGTTTACGGTCCCGACGTGTGGCTGCCCGAGGAGACGATGGCGATCCTCAAGGACTACGCGGTGTCGATCAAGGGCCCGCTGACGACGCCGGTCGGCGGCGGCATACGCTCGCTCAACGTGGCACTCCGGCAGGAGCTCGATCTCTACGTCTGCTTGCGGCCGGTGCAATACTTCACCGGCGTCCCCAGCCCGGTGAAAGCGCCGGAAAAAGTGAACATGGTGATCTTTCGCGAGAACTCGGAGGACATCTACGCCGGCATCGAGTGGGCCGCGGAATCCGCCGGGGCGAAGAAGGTCGTCGACTTCCTGATCAACGAGATGGGCGTGAAAAAGATACGGTTTCCCGCGACCTCGGGCATCGGCATCAAGCCGGTGTCGCGCGAAGGCACCGAACGGCTGGTGCGCAAGGCGATCCAGTACACGATTGCCAACGACCGCAAGTCGCTGAGCATCGTGCACAAGGGCAACATCATGAAGTTCACCGAGGGCGGCTTCCGCGACTGGGCCTACGCGCTGGCGCAAAAGGAGTTCGGCGCGCAACCGATCGACGGCGGCCCTTGGTGCAAGTTCAAGAACCCGAAGACCGGCCGCGACATCATCGTCAAGGACGTCATCGCCGACGCTTTCCTGCAGCAGATCATCCTGCGGCCGGAGGAGTACGACGTCATCGCTACCCTGAATCTCAACGGCGACTACATCTCCGACGCGCTGGCGGCGCAGGTCGGCGGCATCGGCATTGCTCCGGGCGCCAACATGTCGGACACGGTGGCGATGTTCGAGGCGACCCACGGCACCGCGCCCAAGTACGCCGGCAAGGACTACGTCAATCCGGGCTCGGAGATTCTTTCGGCGGAAATGATGCTGGTGCACATGGGCTGGAAGGAAGCCGCGGCGCTGATCGTCAAGAGTCTGGAGAAGGCCATCGCAGACAAGGTTGTAACCTACGATTTTGCGCGGCTGATGCCCGGTTCGACGCAGGTTTCGTGCTCCGGCTTCGGGCAAGCGATGATCGAGAGGATGTGACGGCGCGAGTGCCCGACGAGGGGCCCCACGCGTAGCGTGGGGATCGGCGGGGAATTGCGAGTCGACGTCAGCGGCCGATTCG
>DASZZK010000476.1:0-3469 GCA_035544975.1 Casimicrobiaceae bacterium
GCCCGGCAACGGGCGCAGCACGACCGGTTCCTTCAGCTCCTTCAGGTTGGTGATGCACGCGAGGCCGTTCTTGCCGTTGATGTTCATCGCGTCGGAGCCGCACACGCCCTCGCGGCAGGAGCGACGAAACGAGAACGTGTCGTCCTGCTCTTTGACCCTGATGATCGCGTCGAGGAGCATTCGATCGTGCACATCGAGCTTGACCTCGTAATCCTGCATGCGCGGAGCGGCATCCTTTTCAGGATCGTAGCGGTAGATTCTGAACTTCATCCGATGTGCTCCGATGTAAGGGCCTGTTCGTCCTAGTAAGTGCGCGTCTTCGGCGGGAAGGCGTCGACACTCAAGGGCTTCAGATTGACCGGCTTGTAATCGAGCCGATTGCCGTCGCGATACCACAATGTGTGTTTCAGCCACACGGCGTCATCGCGGGCCGGATAATCGCTGCGCGCCTGCGCGCCACGGCTCTCGCGCCGGGCTTCCGCGGAGACGATGGTTGCCTTGGCGGTCTCGATGAGGTTGTCGAGCTCCAGCGCCTCGACCCGCGCGGTGTTGAAGATCCTGCTCTTGTCCTTGATCGCAATCCGCTTCACCCGCTCCTCGAGCTCTCCCACCTTGGCCACACCCTCGCTCAGGAGCTGCTGGTTGCGAAACACGGCGCAATGCGCCTGCATCGTCTGCCGCAGATCGTTGGCAACTTCCGCTACCTGCTCTCCCGAGGTCGCCGCGTCGAGACGCGCGAGGCGTGCCAGCGCGCTTTCGGCCGCGTTCGACGGCAGCGGCTTGTGCGTCCTGCGTGCCAGTTGCTGATCGACGATGAAGTTACCCGCGGCGCGGCCGAAGACCAGCAAATCCAGAAGCGAGTTCGTGCCCAGCCGGTTGGCACCGTGAACCGAGACGCAGGCGCACTCGCCAATCGCATAAAACCCGTTGATGACTGCGTTAGGGTCGCCGTCGCGAGGAGCTACCACCTGACCGTGAATATTGGTGGGTATGCCGCCCATCTGATAGTGAATCGTCGGCACCACCGGGATCGGCTCCTTGATCGGATCGACGTTGGCGAACTTGATCGCGATCTCGCGTATCGACGGCAGCCGCTTCATGATCACCTCGGGGCCGAGGTGATCGAGCTTGAGCAGAACATAATCCTTGTGCGGGCCGCAGCCCCGGCCTTCCTTGATCTCCTGATCCATCGAGCGTGAGACGATGTCGCGCGACGCGAGGTCCTTCAGGTTCGGGGCGTAACGCTCCATGAAGCGCTCGCCGTTGCAGTTGAGCAGGATGCCGCCCTCGCCGCGAACGCCCTCGGTGATCAACACTCCGACGCCGGCGACTGCCGTCGGATGGAATTGCCAGAACTCCATGTCCTCCAGCGGAACGCCGGCGCGCGCGGCCATGCCCAGGCCGTCACCGGTGTTGATGAATGCGTTGGTGCTCGCGGCAAAGATGCGGCCCCCGCCGCCGGTCGCGAACAGCGTCGCCTTGGCCTGCAGAATCATGACTTCGCCGGTTTCCATCTCAAGCGCGGAAACGCCGAGCACGTCGCTGTCCGCGTCACGGATCAGGTCGAGCGCCATCCATTCGACGAAGAACTGGGTGCGCGCGCGCACGTTGCGCTGGTAGAGCGTATGCAGCATCGCATGGCCCGTGCGGTCAGCCGCGGCGCAGGAGCGCTGGATCGATTTCTCGCCGAAGTTCGCCGAATGACCGCCGAAGGGACGCTGATAGATCGTGCCGTCGGGATTGCGATCGAACGGCATGCCGAAATGCTCGAGCTCGTAGACGACCTGCGGCGCCATTTTGCACATGTACTCGATTGCGTCCTGGTCGCCGAGCCAGTCGGAGCCCTTGATCGTGTCGTACATGTGCCACAGCCAGCTGTCTTCGGACATGTTGCCGAGCGCCGCACCGATGCCTCCCTGTGCCGCCACGGTATGCGACCGGGTTGGAAATACTTTCGACAACACCGCGACCGAGAGGCCGGCCTCCGCGAGCTGCAACGATGCGCGCATGCCCGCGCCGCCGGCGCCGACCACGATCGCGTCGAATTTTCGAACCGGCAGCGAGCTCACGTCTGCCCCGCGGCCCAGAGAATTTGTGCGAGCCATGCGGCGTACGCAACAAGAACGACAAACGTCATTACCTCAAGCGCGAGCCTCAACGCGGTCGGCTTAATGTAGTCCATCCAGATGTCGCGCATCCCGATCCAGGCGTGCCAGAGGAGCGCAAGACCGAGCAGCAAGGTCGCGATCCGGAACGCGCCGTTGGCGAACAACGCTCGCCACAGCGCGTAGTCGATGCCTCCGTTGTAAAGCGTGACACCCAGCATCCATAGCGTGTAGAGAACCATGATGACCGCAGTCACGCGCTGGACGAGCCAGTCCTTCCAGCCATAGTGCGCCCCGACGGTCTGGCGCAGCGGCCGGGTCACCACAACCGCACCGCGATGATCAGTGTCAGAGCGAGACTCGCAACGAGGACCACGACGCTGGATTGACGCGCGGGCGTCAAATCGTCACCGACATGCAGGTCGATCAGCAGGTAGCGTATTCCGGCAAAGAAATGGTGCAAATACGCCCATAGCAATCCGACCAGGACGAGCTTGCAGAGTGGCTGCGCGAACGTCGATTGCATACTCGCAAATCCGGCCGCGGATTCAAGACTCGCCTGCATGGCGAAGAGTGCAAGTGGAATGGCAAATAAGAACAGCGCGGCGCCACTGATGCGATGCAGGATAGAGACGATGCCGGGCAGCGGCAGGCGGATCCGTACCAGATTGAGATAGACCGGTCGCGGTTTGACCACAGGAGGACCGTTAACGGACATCGCTGAGGAACGGCATGGTTCTTCTTCCATTCTCCGACCCGTGTCCGCGACGTGGGACACGGCGGGAACGCGTGGTCGCGCTGCACAAATTATACAGGCATTCCGCGCCGCCTCGCCAGCGCTCGAGGCAGCGAAAGGCGCGCTTCGACGTCAAGCTTCTCCTGCGCTTTTAGCATCCGCACGCCGAACTGTGTTTCGAAAAAACGGTGCATCGAACCTCGATATCGATAGGTATGGAGCCTGCCCTTGGTGAGCCCCTCGAGGAGCGCGGCAGCCAGCACGATTTCGTCGAGCGCGACCGGGTGGCCGCCGTATTCAAGTAAAATGGTACCTCGATTCGCCGTCCGCGCCCCATGCACCGGGGCTGTGCCACGCTTGCCGCCAGCACTCGAAACCGAACCTTGCCGCCGAGGAGTCCCAGATGAAAAAACCCGTTCGCGTGGCGGTGACCGGCGCCGCCGGTCAAATCGGTTACAGCTTGTTGTTTCGCATCGCCAGCGGCGAAATGCTTGGGCATGATCAACCGGTTTCGCTGCAACTGCTGGAGCTGCCGATCGACAAGGCTCAGGCCGCGCTCAAAGGCGTCATGATGGAGCTCGAGGATTGCGCGTTTCCGCTCCTTTCGGGCATGGCCGGCACCGGGGAT
>DASZZK010000477.1:0-2744 GCA_035544975.1 Casimicrobiaceae bacterium
CAATCCACCGAAGCGCTCGTAGAAGTACGGCGCCGCCGATCGCGTCCCGCGTGAGTCTTCGAGCATGACGGTGAGATGGCGCTCGGCGCGCTCGTGCGTCAGGCGATAGAGGTCGCGGCACAGCGCGTACGCCGCGGCCTCGGGCCAATTCGAAGGCAGCAGCTCGGCGGGCAGTTGCGGGTCATGCAGCGTCACGCGCCGGAACTCGTGAATGAGCAGCGTGCGCAAGACGAAGCATTGCTGCGGGGTCGGATCGGCACCCTGGCGGAGCGCACGGGCAACGCCGCGGAAGCGCGCGACGAAGCCGCGGTACGCGGCGACAACGCCCTTTAAGTCCCAGCAATCTCCCGTTAGCGCGGCGATCGACCCGGCGCCGTGCGCTGGCGCGCGCGTGGCCACGACGGCAATGCGTCGGTCGATGCCCAGCGCTCGCGTCGTTTCGTTGAGCTCGACTTCGCCCCCGGGGCGCGCCGGCCGCGCAAACAGACCTGGCCCGAGTACCCCGAACCCGTCCCAACCGAGCTCCTTGCGCAGCTCGCGTCGCGAGGATTCGTCGATGGTCGCCGGCGGCACGATGACCAGGTGCCAGACGCCATCCCACGGATCCGTCGCCGGCGGTGCATAGATGCGACGATAGGCATGCTCGAAGCGCCTTTGCCCCTGACGCGTGAGCCGATATACGCTGCGCCTGCCGTTCTGCCGCGCGGCCAGCCAGCCTTCCTGCGCGAGCCGGTAGACGCTGGTGCGGACCAGCCGCTCGTTGATGCCGAAGGGTGCAAGCAGTCCAATGAGGGCGGAAAGCCATACCGCGCCACCGTGCGGCGCGATGGAATCGCCCCAGACGGTCACCACCAGCGACTTGGCTTTGGGCGGCGCCGCCGCGAGCGCTCGCCCGATCCAGCGCTCCATTCGCGGGTCGGGTCGCGCAGCGGTCAAGACTGCCGCCGATGTGATACAGAATTTGCCATCTTCATACAAAAAGTGTATCGTATTCACCAGGTCGGCGCCAGTCCGGCCACGACCGAGGAAAATCTCATGTACGCGCAGATGGTCGACACCGGAGCGAAGCGGCTGCGTTCCCTGGACGAGCTCTCGCCCGAGGAACGCGAATTCCAGGCGCGCATCGATGCCGACATCAAGATCGAGCCCAAGGACTGGATGCCTGAGGCGTATCGCAAGACCCTGATCCGGCAGATCTCGCAACACGCGCACTCGGAGATCGTCGGCATGCTGCCCGAGAGCAACTGGATCACGCGCGCGCCAAGCCTGAAGCGCAAGGCAATCCTCATGGCCAAGGTTCAGGACGAAGCGGGCCACGGCCTTTACCTGTACTGCGCCGCCGAGACGCTGGGCGTGTCGCGCGACGAGCTGGTTGCCGATCTGCATTCCGGCAAGGCCAAATACTCCAGCATCTTTAACTACCCGACACTCACCTGGGCCGACATCGGCGCCATCGGCTGGCTGGTCGACGGCGCTGCGATCATGAACCAGATTCCCCTGTGCCGGTGTTCGTTCGGGCCGTACTCGCGGGCGATGATCCGCGTCTGCAAGGAAGAGAGCTTTCACCAGCGCCAGGGCTTCGACATCATGATGACGCTGTGCCGGGGCTCGGCGGAGCAGAAAGCGATGGCGCAGGACGCGCTGAATCGATGGTGGTGGCCGTCGCTGATGATGTTCGGGCCTCCCGACGCGACGTCCGTGCACAGCGCGCAGTCGGCGCAGTGGAAGATCAAGATGCTGTCCAACGACGAGCTGCGCCAGCGCTTCGTCGATCAGACCGTCCCGCAGGCGGACTACCTCAGCATCAGCATGCCCGACCCGGAGCTCAAGTGGAATACCGAGCGCGAGCATTACGATTTCGGGCCGATCGATTGGGACGAGCTCTATAGCGTCGTCAAGGGCAACGGACCGTGCAATCGCGAGCGGCTTCGGGCGCGGGTGGACGCGTGGGAGGAGGGCGCGTGGGTGCGCGACGCGGCGATGGCGCATGCCGAGAAGCATGGCGCCAGGAAGGCGGCATGAGTGAAAAATGAGTGGAAAGCGAGTGGAAA
This sequence comes from Casimicrobiaceae bacterium, assembly GCA_035544975.1. Classification (GTDB taxonomy): domain Bacteria; phylum Pseudomonadota; class Gammaproteobacteria; order Burkholderiales; family Casimicrobiaceae; genus PALSA-1003. The sequence continues at coordinate 2,052 of DASZZK010000477.1, forward strand.
CCATGATTCATGAATGGCCGTTGTGGGAAATCTTCATCCGGTCGCAGCACGGCCTGGCGCACAAGCACGTCGGCAGCCTGCACGCGCCCGACGCGGAGATGGCAGTCAAGAACGCGCGCGACGTCTACACCCGGCGCAATGAGGGCGTCAGCATCTGGGTCGTCAAGTCGGCCGACATCGTCGCCAGCTCTCCGGGTAAAAAGGAGCTTATGTTCGAGCCTGCCAGCAGCAAGGTGTATCGGCATCCGACCTTTTTTCCGATGCCCGATGAAGTGAAGCACATCTGACATGGCGTCCGACCAGCAACTGCTCGATTACGTCCTGCGGCTTGCCGACAGCGACCTGATACTCGCCCAGCGCCTCGGCGAGTGGGTGGGTCACGGGCCGGTGCTCGAGGAAGACATCGCGCTGACCAATGTCGGTCTCGATCTCCTCGGCCAGGCGCGGCTGTGGTTCGCGTACGCGAGCGAGGTCGAGGGGCGCGAAGTGGGGTCCAGCGGCGCGGGCCGCAGCGAAGACGAGTTCGCGTTCATGCGCGAAGGCGGCGGCTTTCGCAATCTGCTGCTTACCGAGCAGCCCAACGGCAACTATGCGGATACGACGGCACGACAATTCTATTTCGATGTCTGGCACGAGCTGTTGCTGAGAAACCTCGCGGTCTCGCGAGACCCGCGCATCGCCGAAATCGCGGCC
>DASZZK010000478.1:0-1500 GCA_035544975.1 Casimicrobiaceae bacterium
GCCTGGGCCGGCGACGCTTTCGGCAGGACATCAAGCGATGGATCGGGAGAGTGAGCGTGTCGATATCCCGGAACAGCCACTCGCGGATGCGGGCTTTTCCCAGGACATTGCAACGAGGACACTGCTACGAAGACACTGCAACGGCCGTATTTGCCGAGGGCGTCGGCGAGATAGTCGAGGATCACCGTCGATTGGCACAAACGCATCCTGCCAACGGCGAGGTACGGTATCTGTCCGCACCTGTTCTTCGCGGGATAATCCGGCTGCTTGTATTCGCCTTCGCGCAGATCGATGTGCCGATCACGAGAACGACACGCCGCTGAACGAGAGCATGAGGCCGACTTTGTCGGTCGGTCCCGACAGCCAATCCCTTGAAGCGTGAACCTCGGTATCGCCGACGCCCTCTGTCGTCGACTTTTGCCGGCGGAGCGTTTGACAGCAACCTTGCGCTTGCTGGCCTTCGACCTCGCCGACATCTACGACGCTGCGGTTGGCGTTAGAGACGCCAATCGCTTTTCTGCGGCAGGTGACTACTTCTTCTTCGCTACCTTACCCTTGGTCTTCTTGACCGTCTTCTTCGCTGCTGCCTTAGCCTTCGGTTTCGCTTTCTTCGCCATTCTACCCTCCTAGCCATGAATGAGATTGGCGGATCAGCACAAGTCGCGAATCGACATGCACTGCACTCCGATTACTACAACACAACGAAAAAAAAGCGACTCCGCAGAATAAAAGGTGGATGGCGCGGATGTCGGCCGCCGACGCTGCGCGCGCCGCCTGCGCGTTCGCATCGGCGCGCCGTCGCATCGCGCCGGCACTGCGCATCGCGCGCGGAACTTTCCCGCGATCGTGCAGAAAGCCGCATGGCACAGGGGGTTCCGGACGATGCGAATTTCTCTTATCGCGACCATCGCGGCGACGCGCGCAGCGTCGCGAAGGGCAAGCAGCGGTGCCGTGCGACGATCGCCGACGCTTTTTCGCTCCGAAAAAAAATTTGCATAACCGCCCGATGCGGCGCGCGAGAGGGCGCAATCGTGCTCGCGAGCGGACGAATCGCGTTGCGGTGATTCGCTCGCGCGACACGCTCGACGTCCGCTTGCGCGCGCGTCGAACCCGCTCTGCGACGACAAATCCGCTGTCGCGACGACGGCGCGATGCACGCGAGATTTCAGATTTCGAGCTTGCGCTCGAGCAGATCGTTGACCGCTTTCGGGTTCGCCTTGCCGCCGGAGGCCTTCATCGCCTGGCCGACGAACCATCCGATCAAGGCCGGCTTCGCCTTCGCCTGCGCGACCTTGTCGGGATTGGCGGCGACGATATCGTCGACGATCTTCTCGATCTCGGCGACATCGGTGACCTGCTTCATGCCCCGCGTCGCGACGATCGCGTGCGGATCGCCGCCCTCGGTCCACACGATCTCGAACAGGTCCTTGGCGATCTTGCCGGAGATCGTCCCTTCGGCGATCAGATCGAGGATGGCGCCGAGCTGCAGCGCGGACATCG
>DASZZK010000479.1:0-7011 GCA_035544975.1 Casimicrobiaceae bacterium
TTCTGGGGAGCGTACGCCGTAGCCAAGGCGGGATTGTCGGCGCTGCTCGCCATCCTTGCGGACGAATGGGAGAACGTCGCGACGCTGCGCGTCAACGGTGTGGTGCCCGGACCGATGCGATCACCGCTTCGGGCGCAGACGCATCCGGGCGACGACATAACGCGGCTGCCCCCGCCCGAAGCTTTCCTGCCGCTCTATCTTTATCTCGTCAGCGGCCAGCCGAAAAGCGAAAGCGGCGCCGTCATCGACGGCGAACGCTGGTTGCGAAACGCGCAGGCTACGAATCCGCCGCTGTAGTTGCAGCGTGCCCCAGACGCAGCAGCAGGCGTAGCCGCCGGAAGTCGTCGGCGGGCAGCATGTCGGGCAGGATGGCAAGGGTTCGCAGGCGCCGCTTGCCTTCAGGGCGCACCACCAAGGTGGTCAGCAACGCACCGACATACGAGTCGGGCTGCACGATGCCTTCGATGTGGCGACCTGTGCGCTCGATGAGGCGCACCGCGCGATCGGCGTCGAGCTCGATGCCGATAATCGCGTGCGACGCGCTGCGTGTCGCCCAGTGCCGCATGGTCAGGATTGCATAAGCGCCGATACCGATCACCAACACTCCGCGAAGCGCGGCCGCACCCGGCAGCCAGGCAACGAGTGTGCAAGTTGCCAGGCACGTAACGCAGATCAGCGCCGACGCCAGCCGCGAAGGTCCCAACGATAGTCGCAGCGTGCGAGCCGCCTTCATCGCGCCGATTGGGCGCGCCCGACTCGCAAGCGTCAATCAGACGGATGGACGATGCGGATGGTGCGGCGTGCCGCGATCAGGCGCGATTGTTCTTGGCCAGAGCGAGCCAGGTATCGACGACGGTGTCCGGGTTGAGCGAAATGCTCTCGATGTGCTGCTCGACCAGCCACTGCGCAAGCTCGGGATAGTCCGACGGACCCTGGCCGCAGATGCCGGCATACTTGCCCGCCTTTCTGCACGCGGTGATGGCCATCGCCAGCATCGCCTTCACTGCGTCGTCGCGTTCGTCGAAGCTCGCCGCGATGGCGCCTCCGGCGTCGCGGTCGACCGCCAGCGTCAATTGGGTCATGTCGTTGGAGCCGATCGAAAAGCCGTCGAAATGCTCCAGGAATCGATCGGCGAGAATCGCATTCGACGGAATCTCGCACATCATGATCAGCCTCAATCCATTGTCGCCGCGCTTGAGTCCATTCTTGGCGAGTATCTCAATCACCTGCCCGGCTTCGGTAAGCGTGCGCACGAACGGGATCATGACTTCGACGTTGGTCAGCCCCATGTCGTCGCGGACGCGCTTCAAGGCCAGGCATTCGAGTACGAAGCAATCGTAGAACTCGGGCGCGACATAGCGCGATGCGCCGCGAAAGCCGATCATCGGATTTTCCTCGTGGGGCTCGTACTCCGCTCCGCCGAGAAGATTCGAATATTCGTTCGACTTGAAGTCCGCCATGCGCACGATCACTTTTTTCGGCGAGAACGCCGCGGCGATCGTGGCGACGCCCTCGGCGATCTTGGACACATAGAATTCGGTCGGGCTGTCGTAGCCGCCGATGCGCTCGCTGATCTGTGCCTGGAGCTCCGCAGCTTGCGCATCGAAGTTGATCAGCGCCTTCGGATGCACGCCGACGTTGCGGTTGATGATGAACTCGAGGCGCGCCAGCCTGACGCCGTCGTTGGGAAGCTTGCAAAACTCGAAGGCCAGCTCAGGGTTCCCGACATTCATCATGATCTTGGTCGGCGCGGCCGGCATCTCGTCCAACGCGACATCGATGACTTCGATATTCGGCAAGCCCTCGTAGATGTGCCCGGTGTCGCCCTCCGCGCACGAAACGGTGACCCCTTGATCCTCGGTAAGAACGCTCGTCGCATCGCCGCAGCCGACCACCGCCGGGACGCCCAACTCGCGGGCGATGATCGCCGCGTGGCAGGTACGGCCGCCGCGATTGGTGACGATCGCAGCCGCCCGCTTCATCACCGGCTCCCAATCGGGGTCGGTCATGTCGGTGACCAGAACGTCGCCCTCCTTGACCCGGTCCATCTCGGCGGCGGAAGTGATCAGGCGCACGGGTCCCTGCGCGATCTTCTGGCCGATGGCGCGGCCGCTCGCCAGCACCTTGGTCGGCGCGTCGAGCCGGTAGCGGCGCAGCCGCTGCCCATCCTGCTGCTGCGATTTCACCGTCTCCGGCCGTGCCTGCAGTATGTAGAGCTTGCCGTCGACGCCGTCGCGTCCCCATTCGATATCCATCGCACGGCCGTAATGCCGCTCGATGATCAGCGCGTAGCGTGCCAGCTCCGCGGCTTCCGCATCGGTGATCGAAAAGCGCCGCCGGTCCTCGACCGGCACGTCGATCGTGGCGACCGGCGCTCCTGCGGCGCCGTCGGCGAAAACCATTTTGTGTTCCTTGCTGCCGCGCTCCTTGCGCAGGATTGCGGGCCGGCCGGCGGCGATATTCGGTTTGTACAAATAGAATTCGTCGGGATTCACTGCCCCCTGAACGACGGTCTCGCCCAGGCCGTAGGCGGAGGTGATGAACACCACCTGGTCGAATCCGGATTCGGTGTCGATGGTAAACATGACACCGGCGGCGCCGAGATCGCTGCGTACCATGCGTTGGATCCCGACGGAGAGCGCGACGTCCGCGTGGGCGAACCCCTTATGGACCCGGTAGGCGATGGCGCGGTCGTTGTAAAGGGATGCGAATACCTCCTTTACAGCCTTAAGAATGCTCTCTAAGCCATTGACGTTCAAGAATGTTTCTTGCTGCCCGGCGAAGGACGCATCGGGCAGGTCTTCGGCGGTGGCGGAGGAGCGCACGGCAACCGGTGCATTCGATGACTGCGCCAAGAGCCGATCATAGGCGTCTGCGATTTCGCGCTCGAGGGGCGGTGGAAGCGGCGCCTCGACGATCCAGGCGCGGATTTCGGCGCCGGCCCTGGAGAGCGCCTTGACATCGTCGACATTGAGCTTCGCCAGCGCCGCGTCGATTCGCGGGCGGAGCTGCGACGCATCGATGAATTCGTGAAAGGCCAACGCGGTGGTCGCGAATCCGCCGGGGACCCGGACTCCCTCCGCCGCGAGATGCCGAATCATTTCGCCGAGCGAAGCGTTCTTGCCGCCGACTTGCGCCAGATCGGACATGCCGAGCCGATCGAGGGGCACCACGCGTTGCTGCTCGGCCATCCGGCCTGTCTCCTTGGCAAACGACGGGCGCCAGCCGGATCGAGCGCTGCGCCAAGGCCAAATTCTAGCGTGGCGCCTGGAACAAACGAAAAATTATGTCAACGGGTAGACGGCGCACCGATTGATCGCACCGGCGGAAGGTCGTGGGCGGGCTCACCCCGTCGACCAGCAGGAATTGCTAATTCGTTGGGGTGACGTCCTCGCCCGCTTCGGCGTGGACGCGCATGACGCTGTCGTCGGCGAGAATCCCGGGCTCGCCGTCGGGCCGCTTGTGCTTGCTGCGCACGGCGCGACGCAGGCTCCGATACAGGTCGGGATGCGATTCCTTGAGGTAACTGATGATCTCGAAGTCGACCCGCTTCACCTGCGACAGGTCAATTTGCTCGACGTGCACGAGCCGCAGCAGCTCGCGGACCGGCTTGGGCATCTCGCGCCCGCTTTCGTAGCGCGAGCCTCCGCTTTGCGTGACGCCGATCTGGGTCCAGAACTGTTCCTGGTTCAATCCCAGGCGGCGCCGGATTTCACGCGGATTCAGCACTCGGTCGAAGAGTTTCACGAATCTTCCGTAGGAATTTTAAAGATAGTAATGCAATTCCGCACCAAAAGGCCGGCCATCGCAATACCATTGGCATAATTGTTGACTAAAGCGGCCGCCAACGCAAGCGCGGCGGGCGGCTCCAATGCGCCGCTCAGGCCGAAATTGGCAGGATTTATCCTATCCGGCGCCCTTGGAAAGGAGGTAGTCGTCGTAAGAGCCGTCATATTCCGCAAATTGGCCCTTTCCTAACTCGATGACATGCGTCGCCAGGGACGACACGAACTGCCGGTCGTGGCTGACGAAGATGAGGGTGCCCGCGTAGCGCTCGAGCGCCAGGTTCAGGGATTCGATCGATTCCATGTCCATATGGTTGGTCGGCTCGTCCATCATCAGCACGTTGGGACGCGTCAGCATTAGCTTTCCGAACAGCATGCGGCCCCTCTCCCCTCCCGAAAGGACGCGCAGCGGCTTGGCCACGTCGTCGCCTGAAAAGAGAAGCTTGCCCAGAACGCTCCTCACTGCCTGGTCGTCATCGCCTTCGCGGGCCCACTGTTTCATCCAGTCAAAGACTTCGACATCGCTTTCGAAGACGGACGATTGGTCCTGCGGGTAGTAGCCGATGGCGGCCTTTTCCGCCCACTTGACCGTTCCCCGGTCCGGCCCGAGCTCGCCAAGGAGCGTTCGCAATAGCGTCGTCTTGCCGGAGCCGTTGGCGCCGATGATCGCCAGGCGTTTCCCTGCCTCGAGCAACAGGGACAGATCCGAAAACAGCGGCTGATCGAAGGCCTTGCCGACCTGGTCGATCTCGACCGCGATCCGGTGCAGCTTGGCTTTCGGATCGACCTCGAAGCGGATGTAAGGGTTCTGCCGGCTCGACGGCTTGACGTCCTCGATCTTGATCTTCTCGATCGCCTTGGCGCGCGAGGTGGCCTGCCGCGCCTTGGACTTGTTGGCGCGAAACCTACGCACGAATTCCTCGAGCTAGGCAATGCGGTCCTTGGCCTTGGTGTTCTGCGACAGCAGACGCTCGCGCGCCTGAGTCGAGGCGATCATGTAATCGTCGTAGCTGCCGGGGTAGACACTCAAGGTCCGGTAATCCAGATCCGCCATGTGCGTACAGACGCTGTTCAGGAAGTGCCGGTCATGCGAGATCACCACGATCGTCGACGAGCGCGCATTGAGCACGCCTTCCAGCCAGCGAATGGTGTTGATGTCGAGATGGTTGGTCGGCTCGTCGAGCAGCAGGATATCCGGGTCGGCAAACAGCGCCTGGGCCAGAAGCACCCGCAGCTTGTAGCCGGGCGCGACATTGGCCATCGGCCCGTCATGCAGTCGCTGCTCGATCTCCACGCCGAGCAGAAGCTCGCTCGCCCGCGCCTCGGCGGTATAGCCGTCCAGCTCGGCAACCTTGGCCTCCAGTTCCGCCGCATGCAGATAGTCGGCGTCGCTTGCGTCCGGATTGGCATAGATCGCGTCGCGCTCCTTCAGAACGTTCCAGAGCCGCTCGTGACCCATCATCACCACGTCGAGCACCCGCAGATCCTCGTAGGCGAATTGGTCCTGCTTCAGCTTGCCGAGGCGTTCGTTGGGCTCGATCGATACGTTTCCGGCGCTGGGCTCGAGGTCTCCGCCGAGAATTTTCATGAAGGTCGACTTGCCGCAGCCGTTGGCGCCGATCAGTCCATAGCGATTGCCTTCGCCGAACTTGATGGAAACGTTTTCGAACAGCGGCTTTGCGCCGAACTGCATGGTGATGTTGGACGCCGTCAGCAAGGGATTTCCGTTCGGTGGGTGAGTCGCCTGGCCGGACGGCAGCGACGCGGAAGAAACCCGACATTTTGATGCCGCCGACGAAACTTAGCAACCGCTGTGAGCAGCGAGCCAGGTGGCGCCGTGAGCAGCGAGCCAGGTCTCGTTCGCGAAGCGAAGGGGGTGCGAGCGCCCGCGAATCGGCGCCTGCCGGCGACACAAGACATTTCATCTTACGAATGGCGTACAAAGAGCCGGCGCCGTTCGCGAAGCGAATGGGATGCGAGCGCCCGCGAATCAGCGCTCACCACCGACACGCGACGCTTCACCCTCCAGGACCGCGCAAGGAGGTGGTTACCCAGTGAACGTGCGAGCCCGCGCATCGCTCAAACGCCGCGGCGTGCACGCGCTCACGCATCGTTATGTCGTGCAAACCGGCCGCTCTCGTCTTGCACCGGCGACGGGAGCAGCATACGATCCTTCCTTTGAATGGGATGACTGCCGTGCGCCGAAGCGTAATTTTGTTGACGATTGCCGCAGCGCTTGCCCTGTCGGCGGGCACCGCCGATGCGGTCACCTGCTACATGCTGTTCGACCGTTTCGACAACGTCGTTTATCGCAACACGGTGTCGCCGATCGATCTCTCCGATCAGGGCGCGGCGGCAAGGGCCGCCTTGCGTCAGCGCGGCGAATATCTGATGGTGATGGATTCGGATCGCTGCCCGCCTGTCACCTTCGTATTCGGAGCGGCGGGTTCCAAGACGCTGTCGATCGACGAAACCGTCGGCGGATTTCCGGCCGAAAACCCGCCCGCAGGCCGCGCCTCCAGCCCGCGGCCCCGCCGAGGCTCAAGCGCCGCGCCCGCCGCGCCGTCCGCCGATCGACCCGCACCCGCCCCTTCCAAGTAGTCGCCATTCAGCGGGCGGTCCGGACGTCGAGATCGTCAGCCTCCACATGCTCCACGCCTTGGGAATTCCGTGACGCTGCGCTACGATCTGCACTGCCACTCGACCTATTCCGACGGTCTGCTCAAGCCGGCGGAAGTCGCCCGAAGGGCGGGCGCGCGCGGCGTCGACGTGCTGGCATTGACCGATCACGATGAGACCAGCGGACTGGCCGAAGCGCGCACGGCCGCGAAGGAAGCGGGAGTGCGCCTGATCGACGGCGCCGAGCTCTCGGTAAGCTGGCGTGACATCACGCTCCACGTCGTGGCGCTCGGCATCGACCCCGACTGCGCCGACTTGCGCGAGGGTCTCGAGACCATACGGGCCGGCCGCACGCATCGCGCGCAACGCATGGGTGAAGAGCTTGGCGCCGCCGGCATCGCCGATGCGTACGCCGGCGCGATGAAGTTCGTCACCAGCGCCCGACTGGTCAGCCGCACCCATTTTGCCCGGTTCCTGGTCGAGGCCGGACATGCGCGCGACACCCGGGATTGCTTTCGGCGCTACCTGGTTCGTGGCAAACCGGGCTACGTGGCGCATGAATGGGCAACGCTCGCGCAGGTAATCGGATGGATACACGCGGCAGGTG
>DASZZK010000480.1:0-3287 GCA_035544975.1 Casimicrobiaceae bacterium
CAAGCAGGTCCGATCGCTCGCCCCGCTCGCCAAGGCGCTTGGCTGCTCGATGGCACAGCTCGCGCTTGCCTGGTGCCTGAAGAATCCGAACGTCAGCAGCGTCATTACCGGAGCGAGCCGACCGTCGCAGGTCATCGAGAACATGAAGGCACTCGACGTCGTACCCAAGCTGAGCGAGGACGTCATGTCGAAGATCGACGCGATCGTCGGTGTGCCCGCGTAACGATTCGATTAGCGCGGCAGGCACCCTCATTGGTCCCCTGAGTCGTCGATGAGCAATCCGCTCGAGAGCTGGACCGAAGAGCAGCGCTCCGCCTACCTGTACCGGGCGTGCGCCGACGCGGAGGCCGGCACGCCACGCGCCGACCTGTTCACACGGCTGGCCGGGGAGGCGGAAGCGCAGGCGGCCATCTGGCGCGCGCAACTCACTGCCAGCGGCAAGCCCGCGCCCAAGCCGTTCGTGCCGGAACTGCGCACGCGCCTGGTGGCGCGTCTGGTGGCTTGGCTCGGGCCGCGGCCTTTGCGCGCGATTCTCGCCGCGATGAAGGTGCGCGGGATGGTGATCTACAGCGGGCGCGAACCCGGCGGCCATGTCAACGCAGCCGTCGGCAGCATCGAGCGGCGCCATCGGGGATTGAGCGGCGGCGGCAATCTACGTGCGGCGGTATTCGGCATCAATGACGGCCTGGTCTCGAACGCAAGCCTCATCTTCGGCGTCGCCGGCGCGAGCAGCGACGCCGCGGTGGTGTTGTTGACGGGTGTGGCCGGCCTCACTGCCGGCGCGTTCGCGATGGCCGCCGGCGAATTCGTCTCGGTGCGCTCGCAGCGCGAGCTCTTCGAGTATCAGATCGGCCTCGAGCGCGACGAGCTCGAAGAATATCCCGAAGCCGAGGCGCAGGAGCTGGCTCTGATCTACCGCGCAAAGGGCTTGAGCGAGCTCGAAGCAAACCGCGTCGCCACCCAGCTCATCTCCGACCCGGAGCACGCGCTGGACACGCTCGCCCGCGAGGAACTCGGCCTCAATCCCGATGAATTGGGCTCGCCGTGGGGCGCGGCGGTGTCTTCGCTGCTCTCCTTCGCCGTCGGCGCGGCCGTCCCGCTGCTGCCTTTCGTCTTTGGCGCAGGCTCGCGCGCCCTGCCGATCAGTGCGCTGCTGACGGCGCTGGCGCTTTTCGGCGTCGGCGCCACGCTGTCGCTGTTCACCGGACGCCGCGCCCTTTTTTCCGGCGTGCGCATGATGCTTCTCGGAGGTCTTGCCGCCGCAGTCACCTTCGGCGTCGGCCGCTTGTTCGGCGTCAGCGTCGCCTGACATCGGCGCGGCGCGACCGTCCGTGGATAGCACCCGATGGCGCTCACGCGAGTGACCTTGCAGCCCGGGCGCGAGAAGTCGCTCGCGCAATGGCATCCATGGGTCTTTTCCGGATCCATCGCCACCGTCGACGGAGCGCCGAGCGGAGGTGACACGGTGCTTCTGCACGCGTCCGACGGAACGCCCCTGGCCAGCGCCGCGTGGAGCCCCGCATCGAAAATTCGCGCGCGGGTATGGAGCTTCGATCCACACCAAAACATCGATGCCGCTTTCTTCCGGGGGCGCGTCGGCACCGCCGTGCGCGCCCGCGATGAATTGCTCGACAGCACGCACAACGCATGTCGGCTGATACATGGCGAGTCGGATGGCCTCCCGGGTTTCGTCGCCGACCGCTACCGGGATGTCGTGGTGGTCCAGATATTCGCCGCGGGCGCCGAGCGATGGCGCGACGCGCTCATCGATGCGTTGGCCGAGGCAACAGGGTGCGCGGCGATCTACGAACGCTCGAATGTCGACGTGCGCACTCTTGAAGGTCTGGCGCCGCGCGAGGGACCGGTGAGAGGCACGATGCCGCCGAGGGTCGACATTGTCGAGGATGGTCTCAAGTTCGTTGTCGATATCGTCCATGGCCAGAAGACCGGCTTCTACCTCGATCAGCGCGATAACCGAAAGCGCGTGCGCGCCCTGGCATCCGGTCGCGACGTGCTGAATTGCTTTTGCTACACCGGCGGCTTCACCCTCGCTGCGCTGGCGGGAGGCGCAAAGGCGATCTTGTCGATTGACAGCTCGGCCGAAGCGCTCGCCCTCGCCCGCGACAACGTCACCGCCAACGCCTTCGATCCGGCGCGTACCGAATGGCGCGATGCCGACGTCTTCGCCGAGCTGCGCAAACTTCGCGATGCCGCGCGAGCATTCGATCTGATCGTGCTCGATCCGCCGAAGTTCGCCCCGACGGCACAACACGCGGAAAAGGCGGCGCGGGCGTACAAAGACGTCAACCTGCTCGCACTCAAATTGCTTCGACCGGGTGGCTTGCTGGCGACGTTCTCATGCTCGGGCGGGATATCGCCGGACCTGTTTCAGAAAATCGTCGCCGGCGCCGCGCTGGACGCCCGCGCGAACGCGGTGGTCGTCGGACGTTTCGCGGCATCGGCGGATCATCCCGTGGCGTTGAATTTTCCTCAGGGGGATTATCTGAAAGGACTGCTGGTTCGCAAGAACGCGTAACCGCTGCCCGATGCTTTGAGCCGCCCGGTGTTTGCGTAGAGGCGGCGGAATCAACCGGCCCTCCAGGCGCTCGGATCGTGGGAAACGCGCAAGCAAGGCGGCGAAGAAATGATTTGCCGCCTGCTTGCGTCTGCACTGCGCTTACGCCTTCTTGGTCGACAGGCAGGTCTTCATGAAGGCCTTGCGCTCGGGCCCCTTCTTGCCCGTTGCCTGCTTGGCGCAGAAACGCATCTTGTCCTGCTGCGAAACCTTGACCGGGACGGAGCCCGTGATCGCCTGTGTCTTGGCGGTCGGTTCCTTCTTCGGCGCGGGCGACTCCGCACGCGCGACCGCACTCGACAGACCCAGCACGCTTGCCAGCACCAGCATTGTCAGAATTTTCATTACCATCTCCTCGATTGATGTTGCGTTAAGTGAGATTCCATGCGGCCGGACGGGTTGTCCGCGACCACACGCTCATTAACGCCGGAGGAGACAGCGCGTCGTTCAGACCGATGGATGATGCAGAAGCCAGAGCCGCGATCCAACTCGTCGCGAACGCGAACCGCACGCGTGAATCCCCAGGCTCGAGGGCGCGCCGCAACGGCCCGCACATAAAACGAGGCGGCGACCGGATTGCTCCGGCGCCGCCTCGTCAGTGCGGCCGGGTGGACAGGAGGTCACCCAGCCGTATTGGCAACTCGTCTTACGCTGTATCTAACCCTTCAGGCATTCGCTGCGCGTCTTGTCCGCTTCTGCCTTGGTCATTCCC
>DASZZK010000481.1:0-2359 GCA_035544975.1 Casimicrobiaceae bacterium
CGTGGCACGACCAGCGCCGCGAGTATCCCGAGGATGACGATGACCACCAGAATTTCGACCAGCGTGAATCCGCGTGCGTGAACGCGCTGCTTGAATCGCAGGCTGCCATGCGGCAAGAAGCGGTGCGGCAGGAAGTGGTGCGGCAGGAAGTGGTGCGGCAAGAATAACGGCGGATGCATGCAGCCATTATAATCGCTCGCGTGCGCTCGCTTGCGCCGGGGTCGTCGCGGTGAATGCTTACTCCTGAGGTGCAGCTCGAATGCGTCGCTCGGCGTGGTTTCTCTTGTTATTGCTCATCGCTGCCGCGGCCGCCTATGGCTGGATCGTCGCCGCGCCGCTGCCGCTGCCGCAGCCGGCATACGCGTTCACGGTCAAGCCCGGAGCGAGCCTGCGCTCGGTTGCCCGCGAGCTCGCCGCATCGGGCGTGCTTCCCGCCGACTGGATTCTGGTTGGCTGGGCGCGTATCACCGGCAGGGACCGTACGATCAAGGCCGGAAATTACGAGCTCGTCGCGGGGACGACGCTGGCACGCCTTCTCGACAAGCTGACGCAAGGCGACGTCACCCAGACGGCATTTACCATCGTCGAAGGATGGAGCATTCGCGACCTTCGATCGGCGCTGAATAAGCATCCGGGGATCGTGCCCGCCGTCGCCAATTTGCCCGATGCCGAGTTGATGCAAAAAATCGGCGCCGCCGAACGCGTGCCGGAGGGCATGTTCTTTCCGGACACTTATTATTTCGCGACCGGCTCGACTGACACGTCACTGCTCGTTCGCGCTTATCGGACCATGCAGCAGCGACTCGCTGCCGCATGGGCGGTACGCGCTCCCGAATTGCCGCTGTCGACGCCCTACGAGGCCCTGACGCTCGCATCGATCGTCGAGAAGGAGACGGGCAGGCCGGCAGATCGTCCTCTCATCGCCGCCGTTTTCATCAACCGCTTGCGCCAGGGCATGCGCCTGCAGACCGATCCCACGGTCGTCTACGGCATGGGCGAGCAATTCGCCGGCAATCTGAAGCGACGCGATCTCGACGCCGATCACGCTTTCAATACCTACACCCGCGAGGGATTGCCGCCGACACCTATCGCCTTGCCGAGCCAGGCCTCGATCGACGCTGTCCTTCATCCGCCCGCGTCGCCGTTTCTGTATTTCGTCTCGCGTGGCGACGGGTCGAGTGAATTCTCGACCAACCTCGCGGACCACAATCGCGCCGTGGCAAAATATCAACGCAATGGCCGTTGATGCGCTCATGAGTGCGCTTGTGAGTAATCCAGCGCCGGCGCCGAACATCCATCCCTCACTTCCCGACTGTTTTCGATGCCCGCAGCACTCCGTGGCCGCCTGATTACCCTTGAGGGGATCGACGGCGCCGGCAAGAGCACCCATCTGCCATGGCTCGCAGAGTTTCTCGCGCAAGACGGCAGGCAGGTGTGGGTGACCCGCGAGCCTGGCGGCACTCCGCTGGGCGAGAGGCTTCGCGAGCTCTTGCTGCGCGAGCCCATGGCCCATGTCACCGAAGCATTGCTGATGTTCGCGGCGCGGCGCGAGCATTGCGAGCGCGAGATCTGGCCGCGACTCGAGCAGGGAACCTGGGTGCTGTGCGACCGCTTCACCGACGCGACCTACGCCTATCAAGGCGGCGGTCATGGCGTCGCGGCGACGCTGATCGCCGATATGGAGCAGGTCGCGCTCGATGATTTTCGGCCGGACTTGACGCTTGTTTTCGATGTTCCGGTCGGGGTCGGGCGGGAGCGGCTCGCGGACGGGCGCTCGCTGGACAAGTTCGAGCGGCAGCAAGTGGATTTCTTCGAGCGCGTGCGCGCGACCTATCTTGCGCGCGCCGCCGCCGAGCCGCAGCGGTGCCGGGTCGTCGACAGCACGCAGCCGCTGGCGAAGGTTCGCGACCAGCTCGCGGCGATATTCGCGATGCCATGATCGATCTCCCCTCGCGCACCGCAACATCGCCGCCCTTACCGTCGTGGCAGACGGCGATCGCGGCGTCCGCGCTCGCGCATCGTCAACGCTGGCCGCATGCGCTCTTGATCACCGGCCGCCGGGGATTGGGCAAACGCCTGCTGGCGCTGCATTTTGCGCGGGCCTTGCTGTGCGAATCGCCGCTCGAAAGCGGCGAGGCCTGCGGCGTTTGCCCGAGCTGCGGCTATGTCGGCCAGGGCACCCATCCCGACTTGCAGCTCATCGAGCCGGTGACCTACGACGAGGAAGGAAACCCGACGCCGGTCGACACCATCAATGTCGATCGCGTGCGCGAATTGATCGAATTCAGCCAGTTGTCGCCGCATCGGCAACGCGCCAAGATCGGATTGATCGCGCCTGCGGAAGCGATGAATGCCGCCG
>DASZZK010000482.1:0-4832 GCA_035544975.1 Casimicrobiaceae bacterium
GATAGCCGGCATGCACGAATGGCTCGACCGCGCTGATGGTAAGCCGGTCCATCATTTCGAGGCCCGCCGGAATGATACCCGCGGCGATGATTGCCGCCACCGCCTCTCCCGCCTTGGCGAGGTCGTCGAACGCGGCGAGGATGACCTTTGCCTCCCGCGGTTTGGGCGTCAGGTGCACGGTCACCTCGGTGATGACCGCCAGCAAGCCCTCCGATCCATTGATCAGTGCGAGCAGATCGTAGCCGGCGCAATCGAGCGCATCGCCGCCGAATTCCACAATTTCGCCGGTGATAAGCACCGCTCGCACCCGGCGGACGTTGTGCACGGTGAGCCCATACTTGAGACAGTGCAGGCCGCCGGAATTTTCGGCGACATTGCCACCGATCGTGCACGCGATCTGCGATGAAGGATCGGGAGCGTAGAAGAGCCCGTGGATCGCAACGGCTTCCGAAATGGCCAGATTGCGCACGCCGGGCTGCAGCACCGCGGTGCGCGCGAGCGGATCGATGGCGAGGATGCGCTTGAACTTGGCGAGCGACAGGACCACGCCGTCGTGGTTGGGTGTCGCCCCGCCGGACAGGCCCGTGCCGGCGCCACGCGCGACGACCGGCAATCGTGCTGCGTGGCAGATTTTCAGAATCTCGACGACCTGCGCTTCGTTTTCCGGTAGAAGCACCGCTAGAGGCTGCGCCCGGAAAAGCGTCAGGCCATCGCATTCATAAGGCCGCGTGTCCTCCCCGGCCGTAAGAAGTGCGGATGGCGGAAGAATTTCGCCGAGCGCGGCGAGCAGGGTTTCATTGAGCATGGCAGACTAATGCGTTGCCAGTCGATTATTCCACAAAGCTCTGCGCCACACTACGCGTGCACGTATTGCGTCCCCTCGCGACAGGCATCGACGCCGCCTTCGGAGCGCGAAGAGTGGGCCCTATCGCTATAATGATCGGCCACCGTGGGATGCAAGCGCCGATCGGCACGGGCGGGGATCGGACCATGAATCAAGGCGAAATATACGCCAAGACCGAGGAAGGCGCGCGCGAGCTCAAGGAACGCAAGCGCAACCTCCCGATCGCCCTGCGCAGCGTGCTGATCATGGTCGACGGCCATCGAACGGTGGCAGAGGTGCTCGAGCGAGCTCGGGCATTGCGTGTCGATGTCGCCGTGTTCGCGACCCTGGAACATGCCGGACTGATCGCCAAGCGCTTCAGTGCGCCTTCCGGGGCGGAATCCGAGGCGGCGTCTGCGCCGCGGAGCGCAACCGAAGTTCAGCGATTTATCGCCGCGCAGCAGCAGCTCAGCAACGCGATCAACAAGCACCTCGGCTTCAGAGGGTACATCATGATGATGCGCTTGCAACGCGCCGGCAATCTGCGCGATCTGCACGATCTGCTGCCGGATTTCGCCACGGCGTTGGTCAAGCGAGTGGGCATCGACGCGGCGACGCCGATAGTCGGCGAGCTGGAGCAGCTGATGGTTCGCGACGGCTGACGCTGCTGACCAGCGCCGCCTATTTCGCCGCCGGCCGGAACTTGTGCGCCAACGTATTCTCGTCGGTGCGCGGAAGATACGTGATGCCGTTGCGCGTTGCCCAAAGATTCACCTGAAAATGCAAAGGGATAATTCCGGTGTCGTTGATTGCAAGCTCGGTCGCGCGTTGCAAAACCGCTTCGCGCTTGGGATCGTCGACGGTGGCGAGCGCATCCTCGAGCAGCGCATCGACCTTTGCGTTGGAATAGCGTCCACGATTGGCCGTACCGAACCCTTTGTCCTTGTTGTACGTGGCGAGCAGCGCTTTGAGCGGGCTCGATGCTTCGCCGGTGCCCGAGCTCCAGCCCAGTAACATGAAGCTGAATTTGAGGTCGGTCGCCTGCGAAAAAAAAGTCGCCGATGGCATTGCTTCGACTTTGCTTGCAATACCGACTCGGGTAAGCATTTGCGCAACGGCTTGTGCGATCTTGGCATCGTTGACGTAACGATTGTTCGGCGAATGGATGGTCAGGCCGAATCCGTCGGGATAACCTGCGTCGGCGAGCAGTTTCTTCGCGCCCTCTGGATCGTACGGCTCGACCTTCAGGTTCTTGGTCGTTCCGAACATCCCATCGGCTAGCAATTGTCCCGACGCGACGGCTTCGCCTTCCATTACCTTGTCGACGATCGCCGTTCTGTTAATCGCCTTGGACAAGGCCTTGCGCACCCGCGCATCCTTAAGCGGATTCTTGGCCAGCGGCCGACCTGCCTTGTCGGAAACAAACGGCGTGTGGTCGCGGTCGCTGTCCAGGTGCAAATAGATCAGCCGGTCGGCGATCACCTTGTAGACGTTCAGCCGTTTGTCGGCGCGAATTCGGGCGACATCGGACGTCGGGACATATTCGATGGCCTGCACGTCGCCCGCCAGCAGCGCGGCGACGCGTGAGGCATCGTTGGGGAGCAGGCGCAGCGTCACCTTTTCCCACGGGGTCTTGCCGCCCCAGTAAGCCTCGTGGCGGGCGAGCTCGATGCGGTCTCCCTTGGCGTATCGAACGAGCTTGTAGGGCCCGGTGCCCAGCGCAGCTCTGCCATTGTTGAAGTCTTCGGTCGTTGCCTTCGCCGCCGATTTCGAGACGATGGCGACCTGAGTCATGTCCGTCGGCATCAGCGGATACGGCGTCGCGGTCTTGAATCGGATCGTATACGGATCGACGACGGTCATTTCCTTGATCTGCTTGGTGTACGCGGTGAAAGGCGACGGGCTGTTGGGCACTTCGGGAACGCGCTCGATCGACGCCACGACGTCGGCGGCGGTAAAGTCGCTGCCATCGTGGAACTTGACGCCGCGCCGCAGCTTGAACTCCCAGGTGAGCGGATCGACAATCTTCCAGGATTCGGCCAGTCCCGGAATCGCCTTCTGGCGCTCGTCGCGCAGCACCAGATAGTCGAAGATATGCGCCGCGACATTGTTGTTCGGCGTCACATTGTGATAGTGCGGATCGATCGCGGTAACGTCGGCACCGATGCCGATGGTCAGATCGGCCGCGGTGGACGGGGCAACGGCACCGAAAACCGCGGAACAAAGGGACAGGCAAGAAATCAGGACGCCGTACCACCCCATGGAATTCTCCGTCGAATCGTGGCCAGGAACTGCTGTTCCAGACGAGCCAGCATAGCCCAAACGTAACTGATTGTAACCGGCTGTTCTGATGTGGAAACTTGCTGTCAACGTCGGCTGTCTACCAAGCGTTGGAGATAAGTGTCGCCCCATTTCGCGACTATGCAGGAGGATCCATGAAACATCGCATTGCAACGATCGCTGCCGCGGGCCTGCTGTTGGCCGGCGGTGCCACTATCGCCTCGACCGCATCGGCGAGGGATTCCTTCAGTGTATCGATTGGCGTCCCGGGCTTTGCCGTCGCTTATGGTAACCGTGGTTATTACGGTGGCTATTACGGTGGGTATTACGCGCCGCCACCGGTGGCGTACGCGCCGCCTGTCGCCTACGCGCCCTACTACTACGACGCTCCTGTCGCCTACGGCGCCCCGGTGGTTTACGGTCGCCCCGTCGTGTACAGCCGCCCGTACTACCGGCCGTACTATCGCCCGTATCGCGCGCATTACTGGTACCGCTAGCCACGGTACGTGATGCGGTAGATTGCTCCGGCGTAGTCGTCGGAGACGAGCAGCGCGCCGTCGGGCAGCACCAGCACATCTACCGGGCGGCCCCACGCCTTTTCACCCTGCAACCAGCCGGTCGCGAAGGGCTCGTACGCGACCGGCTTGTTGCCCTCGACACGTACCATCGTGATCCGGTAGCCGATTTTCTTGCTCCGGTTCCATGAGCCGTGCTCGGCGATGAAGATCTGCTCGCGATAGCGGGCGGGAAACTGCGTACCGGTGTAAAAGCGCATGCCCAGTGACGCAACGTGCGGTCCCAGATTCTGCGCCGGCGGCGTGAATTCCCCGCACTTGTGCTTGCTTCCCAATTCCGGGTCTGAGATCGTGCCTCCGTGGCAGTACGGATAACCGAAATTGAGACCCGGCTTGGGCGCGTGGTGCAGCGTGTCGGGAGGCGCGTCGTCGCCGAGCATGTCGCGGCCGTTGTTGGTGAACCAGAGCTCCTTCGTCCGCGGGTCCCAGTCGAAACCCACCGAGTTGCGAAGCCCGCGCGCATAAATCTCGCGCCCTGAGCCGTCGGCGTTCATGCGCTGGATATTGGCGTAGCGTTCGAAATCTGGCTCGCAGACGTTGCACGGCGCGCCGACGGGAACGTACAGTTTCCCGTCGGGGCCGAAAGCGATGAACTTCCAGCCGTGATGCGTTTCTTTCGGGAAGTGATCGTCGACCACGACCGGCTTCGGCGGATCGGCGATATGATCCTCGATATTGTCGAGGCGCAGGATCCGGTCGACCGCGGACACATACAGTGCCCCGCGGTGAAACGCCACCCCGACCGGCATTTTGAGGCCGCTGGCGATCACCGTGACGACCGGCGGGCCGGGCGGCTTCAGCTGCACCGCGTACACTTTGCCCGCTTGCATCGATCCGACGAACAACGTGCCTTTGGCGCCGAGCGCCATCTCCCGCGCGTTGTCGACGCGCGCCAGGACCTCGATCTTGAAACCGGGCGGAAGCTTGATCTCCTCGATCGGCAAATCGCTCGCGTGCGCAAGGCAGCGCAGCGTCGCCACAAAAGCGACGAGGACGAGACTGGTCATTCGCATCATTTTTTCCTCCGAGACTGCTTGCGGTGCCGCATGTGATCGTGTGCGAGTATGCTGACACTATCCGTGCAGCAGCTGGACCCAGTGGCCCCGCTGTCGGGCTACTGGCATTGACACCGGCAGGCCCCCTTTCTATCCTGT
>DASZZK010000483.1:0-6307 GCA_035544975.1 Casimicrobiaceae bacterium
CTGACGTTTGAACAGTAGCGTCTCGGACGGCTTTCGTCAATGTTTGTTGCAGCACACAACGGGGCGGACGGGCGTCGCCCGGCGGGTTGTGCTTATAATTCACCGAATACCTACGTTTAGCGAGACGCAACTGGCTTCGCATCAGGAAATCTCTGCGTTTTTGGCCGAAGTCGAGCGCCGCGCCTTCAAGCAGGCGATGTTTGCGGTCCGCGACGAGGATTCCGCCCTCGACGTCGTGCAGGACGCGATGCTGAAACTCACCGAAAAATACGCCGGTAAGCCCGTGGCAGAGCTGCCGATGCTGTTTCAGCGCATATTGCAGAACACGATCCACGATCATTTCCGCCGGCAGAAGGTGCGCTCCGCGTGGACCACCCTGTTCTCCTCCTTTGGCCAAAAGGACGACAAAGACGATGATTTCGACCTCCTTGAAACTTTGCCGGCAAAATCGGACTCGAACCGGACGACCGACCCTGCCCGCCAGGTCGAGCAGGGCCAGATCGTCGGACTCATCGAGCAGGCTCTGGCCCGGTTGCCGGCGCGTCAACGTGAAGCCTTTCTGTTACGTTACTGGGAAGAACTCGATGTGGCCGAAGCCGCAGCCGCGATGGGCTGTTCCGAGGGCAGCGTGAAAACGCATTGCTCGCGCGCAGTTCATGCGCTGGCCGAAATGCTCAAGGCCAAAGGAATTTCGCTATGAACCAGACCGAAACCGCAAAAAAAATAACGACTTATCTGGACAAAGGAACGGCCCAGTTGAAGGCCGGGACGGCGTACAAGCTGCAGGCCGCACGTCAGGCGGCGCTGGACGCCATGCGACTGCCACAGCACTCGTCCGAGCTTGCGCTAGCCGACAGCCGGGGTGGGTCGCATAGCGGCGGCAGGCCGCTGCTCAGCGACGCGCGGCTGTGGATCGGCATGCTGCTCCTCGTCGGCGGCGTTCTCTTTTTCCAAAACTGGCAGATCGCGCAGCAAACGCGCGATATCGAGGAAATCGATGCGGCGCTGCTGACCTCGGAGTTGCCGATCGAAGCGTATCTGGACCGGGGATTCCAGAATTGGCTCAGACAACCCCAACCCTGACGGCGCGCCTGCTGATCCTGGGTCTGGTCCTCGCGACGAGTGTTTTCAGCGGCCTTGCCGCATCCGGGCCTCTGGTCGCGCGCCCGTCGAATTGGGCCGACCTCACGCCGAACGAGAAGCAGGTGCTCGCTCCGCTCGCACCGGAATGGGACAAGCTCGATACCCAGCGCAAGCAGAAATGGCTCGGCATCGCTCAGCGTTATCCAACGATGTCGCCCGATCAGCAGCAGCGCATTCAGGAGCAAATGGGTACTTGGGCTCACCTGACGCCGGAGGAACGACGCGCGGCCAGGGCGCAATTCAAGACCTTGAAGCAACTGCCGCCCGAGCAACGGCAGGAAGTCCAGCAGAAGTGGCAGGAATATCAGCAATTGCCGCCGGAAAAGAAGCAGGAGCTGGCACGCCCGGTCGCGCCCGCGCCTCCCACCCCTCCCGGTAAGGCGACGCCGGCAACATCGCCGGCGAAGCCCTAGTCACCCTCACCCGGTGTTCCCCTGCTTCGCGACGCGCGCCTGCCTGTGGAGGGCGTGAAAGAGCGTGCCGGCGGCGTACGGCGTCTCGCCGCGTCCCTGTATGAGGGCTTGCTGCTGGCGGCCCTTGCTCTGGTCGTCGGGTTCGCTTTGCTGCCGGTGTTGAGCGCCGCGCCCGCGCTGCCCGCTGACGAACGCGCGCTACCGCTCCTGACACCGGCGGCGCAGGCGATTTCGTTCGGATGCCTGTTCGCTTTCCTTGGCGCCTATTGCGTCTGGGGCTGGAGCGGCGGGCGGCGAACGCTGCCCATGAAAACCTGGCGCCTTGCCATAGAGGCGGCAGAAGGAGCTCCTGTCAGCCCGTCCAGGGCGGCCCTGCGCTATGCCGCGTGGTGGATCGGGCCCGCCCTTGCCATCGGCGCTTACGTCGGCTTGCGGCCGCTGGGACATGGTCGCTGGGCCTTGGCACTGCTCGCGCTCAACTACGTATGGGCGCTGGTGAATGCCGATCGGCAGTTCCTGCACGATCGCGTCGCGGGCACCCGAATGGTCGTCGCCCGCTATTAAGCTAGGGCTTGGCGGCAGGCTGGACCGCCTGATAGCGCGCGACGCTGGCCAGAATCTCGGCCTTGGCCTCCTCGGCCCCCACCCAGGTCGAAACCCGAACCCACTTGCCCGGTTCGAGGTCCTTGTAGTGCTCGAAAAAATGCGCGATTTGCCGCGTGGTGATCTCCGGCAGGTCGCGCGGCGACTGGATCGCGCGATACAGTCCCGTGAGCTTGTCCGTCGGCACCGCGAGGATCTTGGCGTCTCCGCCCGCCTCGTCGTCCATTTTCAGCATGCCGATCGGCCGGCAGCGGACGACTACGCCGGTAATGAGCGGCATCGGCGAGAGCACCAGCACGTCCGACGGATCGCCATCGTCGGAAAGCGTCCGCGGAATGTAGCCGTAGTTGCACGGGTAGTGCATGGCAGTGGACATGAAGCGGTCGACGAAGACCGCCCCGGTCTCCTTGTCGACTTCATACTTGATCGGATCGCCGCGCATCGGGATCTCGATGATCACGTTGCAATCGTTGGGAACGTCGTTGCCGGCAGGAACGCGATCGAGATTCATCGAAAAGCGAAGGCGGGGAATCGAGCCGGGATTATAGCGGCCGCCTGCCGGCGCAGCGCTGCCGTATCATCGGACCTTTGCTTCCAAAGTTCACATTCATGATCTACAGCCTGGGCGCTCGACAGGTCCAATTACGCGGCACCGGTCATTACATTGCGCCGAGCGCGGTCGTTGTCGGCAGCGTCATTCTTGAGCAACAGGTCTCGGTGTGGTTCAACGTGGTCATCCGCGGCGACAACGAAGACATCCTGCTGGGACGGCGTTGCAACATTCAGGACGGCTCGGTGCTCCACACCGATGAGGGCGTGCCGCTCTCCGTGGGAGCCTCCGTCAGCGTCGGCCATCTCGCGATGCTGCACGGTTGCCTCATCGGCGAGGGCTCGCTGATCGGCATCAAGGCGGTAATCCTGAACGGCGCGGTGATCGGCAAGGAATGCCTGATCGGCGCCAATACGCTCGTTCCCGAAGGCAAGATAATTCCCGACCGGTCGCTGGTGATCGGTTCGCCGGGCAAGGTGGTTCGCAGCCTGACCCCCGACGAGGTCGCGCGTTTACGCTGGATCGCCGACCATTACGTCGAGAACGCCGAGCGCTATCGACGCGAGCTCACGAGCGCTTAATGGCCGGGCAAGCCGGGAAGCGAATCCAGGCGGCGCCCTCGCCGCATCCAACAGGCATGGCCCAGATGCGCAATCCCCCGTGAAGACCTTCGTGATCGTGATCGTCGGCGTCATCATCGCGACCCTGGCCGCGGTTGCGACACTGGCGACGACCAGGCGCCACGCGCCGGTGGGCGAATCGCAACGGGAAACGCGCGTGCTGACCGGCTTCAGCCGGATCGAAATCGTCGGCATGGCGGACGTTCGCCTGCGCCAGGGCGCGACCGAGGGCGCAACCGTCGAGGCCACAGGCCGGCTCCTGCCCAGGATTCGCACCGAGGTCCGCGACCGGACGCTGTTCATCGACGTCGCCCAGGAGCGGCAATGGTCGGACTGGATGCACTGGTCCGGACCCCGGCGGACCCCACGCGTCACGGTGGACTTCATCAAGCTCGAGCGCTTGGAATCCGCGGGAGCCGTCAAGATCGCGGCGGAGAGCATTCGCGCCGATGAGCTCCGGCTCGACTTTTCCGGTGCATCGTCGGTCAAGATAGCGAATCTTCAGGCGTCCGGGCTGCGCCTGGAAGGGTCCGGCGCGACCAAGGTGGAGCTCGCGGGCAAAGTCGGCACGCAATTCGTGGATTTGTCCGGCGCGGGATCGTACTCGGCGACTGGACTGGAAAGCGACCGGGCGGAGGTGCACGTGAGCGGCGCGGGCAAGGCTTTCGTCAACGCCAGAACATCGCTCGCGGTCGAAATCTCCGGCGCAGGCTTGGTGGAATACCTCGGCGATCCTAAGCTCGAGCAGGACATCAGCGGCGTCGGCAAGGTGCGGCGACGGCGAGGGTAATTCGGCCAGCCTCCGCCGATCGGTGCTGCCGTTCGGTTGCGCCCAGATCGGGCATCAGTGGAACACCACCGCGGCACCATCCGGAATGGCGTCGGCCCTGAACAGCAGCGGCATGCCGGTGTCCGGATCCCGATCCGCCTGTGCGGCGGCAACGACCCGAACGTCGGTCACCCGACAATCACGCAGGAGATCGAGCAACAGGGTGGCGACGTCTCCCGCGCGATCCGGTGGAAACAACGGACAGCGGAAGCCTTCGGCCTGTCGCGGGTCGAACGGACTCGACAGCGAGAGCCTCAGCTCACCGCCTCCGGGAGCGGCCGCGCATCGATGCGCGCTGATGACCGCGGACGGCTCGCCGACGCGTGCGCGAAAACGCCGAATCGCGTTGCTCGCGAAAAGCTGAGCGCCGACCTCGCGCTGGGCGGCTCGTCCATTCTGAAGAGCGAGCAGCGGGTCTTGCGGCGGGCGCGGCAGCGCCAGCACCGAGAGGCCCGTGGTGGCGAGTTGGCGCGACAATTCCTGCGCCAGCGGCATGATCCATTCCCCTCCCCCTTTGTCGGAGAACAAATTCATACCGGATGCGCCGATCGCGGTTCCGATCAGGAAGCGCAGGTGAACGCTTTCCTGATTGGGATGGATCATCATCGGCGTCGGCCGCACTTCGCGTGCAACCGAGCCGTCGCTTGGCGACAGCTTCTGCCATGCAAGCAGCGTCGGCAGGCGCGGAATATCGAGTGCGTCGGCGGCAACCAGCGGCGCGGCGAGCGCGAAGCTCAGGTTGCCGCCGAGCACATGATGCTCGCGCAATAGAGTCGCCACCCGCTCGGCGTTATCGAGCACCCCGGCGAGAACGCCACCGAGCGCGCTCGCGGCTGGCTCCGAAGCGTTCGACGTCGCGCCGGCGACAACGGCAATCGGCAGCGCAAAGAGCGTTGCAACGACTCTGTCCCCTTCCCGCGCCGACGCCGCGCGCCATGCGTCGATCAGGCTGCGCCACAGGTGGCGCGCGACGGCCGCCGATGGCGCCGCAGGCAAAAGATCCGCAAGCCACACTGCGTCGTCTGCATGCAGATGCCTCACGAGCGCGCTGACGAGCGTGCGGTCGATTTCGTCGGCGCGCGATGCGCTCGACGCCGCAAGGCTCGACTCCGCCAGGCGAATCAGCGACTCCTGCGCGGAGCCGGTCGGTGCGGAATAAGCTCTCGGGTCGGCGATATCGATAAACACGCGATCGATTGTCGCATGGCTCACGCACCCGACAAAACGTGACAGCACCGTCGCCTCGGATAGAATGAGCGCATCGCACGCACGGGAGATCCGCCATGTATCGGAACATTCTTGTTGCCACCGACGGTTCGCGGCTTTCGGCCAAGGCAATCGCTCATGCGATTGCGCTCGCGCGTGCGCTTGGCGCGAAGCTGACGGCCTTCTATGCCTCGCCCGATTACCCGTTACCCGCCTACGCGGAGGGGGTCATGTACGACCCGGTATCGCCCAAGGAATACGCCGCAATGTGCAAGAAGGAGGCCGACCGAATCCTGAGCGCTGTCGGCGCCAAGGCCAAATCCGCGGGCGTCCAATTCACCGCGGTGCAGGCCATCGCGGCGGCGCCGTGGGAAGCAATCCTGGCCGCCGCAAAAAAGCAGCAATGCGACGCGATCGTGATGGCGTCGCATGGCCGCCGCGGCGTGTCGGCGCTTCTCCTCGGCAGCGAAACTCAAAAGGTACTGACTCATTCCAAGCTGCCGGTGATCGTCGTGCGCTGAAACTGCATCCGCACAACGCCGAAACCTATCCGCGATCGAGCGTAACGCGACGCTCTCGCGCCAGGCATGAGGCGATCGTTTCACGTAAAATGCGCGCTTTGCAGATGATGATTCGTTCATGCGCGTATCGCAGTATTTCCTGACAACGCTCAAGGAAGCGCCGGCCGAGGCCGAGCTCGCCAGCCATCGCCTGATGCTGCGCTCCGGCATGATCAGGCGGCTCGCCGCGGGCATTTATACGTGGCTGCCCCTGGGATTGCGCGTGTTGCGAAAGGTCGAGGCGCTCGTGCGGGAAGAAATGAATGCGTCAGGAGCGATCGAGCTTCTGATGCCGGTCGTACAGCCCGCGGAGCTTTGGCAGGAATCCGGACGCTGGGACAAGTACGGTCCGGAGCTGCTGCGGCTTAAAGATCGTCACCAAC
>DASZZK010000484.1:0-2636 GCA_035544975.1 Casimicrobiaceae bacterium
GATCGGCGCTTCGAGCCCACCATGTCGCGCGATCAGGCGTCCAAACTGACCGCGGAATGGAACAAGGCGGTCGAGCGGGCAAAAAATTGGGCGTGACCTATTCGTGGTCGCCTGCCATGCACGCAATTCACCAACTCTGAACTGCGGCCATGTCCGTTGTCGTTTGGTATGATTTGAGCAATGCGCTGTCACAACCGCGTCGACATCGCCGCTGGGCTGGCAACTACGTTGGCAATTGTGGCTAACATTGGCGCCATTCGATGACCACATCCTCCTGGCGCACTCCGAACACCGTTCTCATTTGCGGCGGATTGATTCTTACGCTGGCGATGGGCATACGTCACGGCTTCGGGTTGTTTCTGCAGCCGATGATCGCGGATCTGCATTGGGGACGCGAGACCTTTGCCCTCGCGCTCGCGGTTCAGAATCTGGTTTGGGGCGTCACGCAGCCCTTCGCGGGGATGATTGCCGACAAGTACGGCGCCGGACGCGTGTTGATCGGCGGCACCATCCTGTACGGCCTAGGCCTGGTAACGATGGCGCACGCTGCGACGCCGCTGATGATGGTTCTTACCGCGGGCGTCCTGATCGGAACCGGACTCTCGGGCGTCACCTTCTCGGTGGTGTCGGGCGTGCTCGGACGCGCGTTTCCTCCGGAGAAGCGCAGCATGGCGCTCGGCATCTCCGCCGCCGCCGGCTCGTTCGGCCAGTTCGCGGTTCTGCCGTTGACGCAATACCTGCTGACGCACATCGGCTGGTACGGCGCGCTGCTGACGCTCGCCTGCGTCAGTCTGCTGATGGTGCCGCTGGCCGCGGCGATGGTCGAGCGATCCTTAAGCTCGCATGCCAACCTGTTCAAGCAGTCGGCCGGCGAGGCGATGCGCGAGGCAATCGGTCATCGCGGTTACGTGCTGCTCACCCTCGGTTTCTTCGTCTGCGGTTTTCAGGTGGTCTTCATCGGTGTGCATCTGCCGTCGTATCTGCTCGACAAGGGCCTGCCGGCAAGTGTCGGCGTTACCGCGTTGGCGCTGATCGGCCTTTTCAACATTGTCGGGACCTACACCGCGGGCTGGCTAGGCGGCAAGATCAGCAAGAAGTACATCCTGTCAGCGATCTATTTCGGCCGCACCATCGTGATCGCGCTATTCCTGCTGCTGCCGCTTTCCGCGCTTACGGTGTACGCATTCGCCATCGGCCTGGGGCTGCTCTGGCTTTCAACCGTGCCGCCCACCAATGGCATCGTCGCCCAGATTTTCGGCGTGCGTTATCTCGCCATGCTTTCCGGCTTTACTTTTCTCAGCCATCAGATCGGCAGCTTCCTCGGCGCGTGGCTTGGTGGCCTCATGTTCGACCGCACCGGCAGCTACAACGTGGTGTGGTATCTGGCGATCGCGCTCGGCGTCGTTGCGGGATTGTTGAACCTGCCTATCGATGAGCGCGAGCTGAAGCGGGGCACCGCCGCGCGCGCGACGGCATGAGCGGGAACCGGCGCGCATGATTGCGCGTCCGGCGATCTCTACTCCGGCCGGACGATGTCGATGGCGTCGGTGATGATGCCGTCTACGCTCCACCCCGCAAGCCGGCTTACGACCGCTGGCTCGTTTGCGGTGTAAGTCAGGACCTTGTAGCCGGCCTGGTGAGCGGCGGCGACGATAGCGGCATCGAGCTCGCGGTAATCGGTGTCGAGCGCAACGCACTCGAGCCGCGCAAGCCGGTCCTTCCAATCCGGGGGAATGTGCTCATAGAGCATTGCGCGCGGCAGCTCGGGGACGGTGTCTCTCGCGGCGGCGAGCGCTTCTTCCGAAAACGACGACAACAGCGGCTGAACGCGCGCCCCTCGCCAGAGTGCGAGCGCGTCAAGCGCGACCGCCGCACCGGTGGCGCGCTCGCAGCCCGGCACCGGCTTGATCTCGATATTGCAGGCGACGTCGTTGGCGATTGCCCAGCGCGCGACCTGTTCGAGCATCGGCAAAGGCTCGCCGGCGAACGCCGGCGAATGCCAGCGTCCCGCATCGAGCTTCGAGAGCTCCGCCCAGGTGAGGGCGTCCGCGCGCCCGCGGCCCGAGGTGGTCCTGTCCAGTGTGTCGTCGTGAAGCAGGAACGGCACGCCGTCGCCCGAGAGCTTCACGTCGAATTCGACCATGCGGTATCCGAGCGCGTGGCCCGCTCGCATGGCGGCGAGGGTATTCTCCGGCGCGAGCTTTCCGGCTCCCCGATGCGCGATGTAGCGTGGGTATGGCCAGGCGTTCATGAAGCCGCTTCTCTCATCCGTGGATTGCCCAGGCTGGGGCAGCGCGTCGGCAGCGCCGAGATTCGCCGCGCCCGAGCCCGGCCTCGCCATGATCGCGAGGCCATTCGCAACCGCCTCACGTCGCCCCAGGTGGCCTCATGCGGCTATCCGTGCGCCGGTTCCGGCGTCGAAAAGGTATATGCGATCGCGCGCTGCGGCCAGCGCGATCGGCTCACCGATTTCCGCCGCGCTTCCATGCGGCAGGCGCGCAATGGCCGTGCGTCCGGCGACCGAAACGTGGACGAGCGTATCCGCGCCGAGCGCTTCGACCATCTCGACGCTGCCAACCAGGTTTGCTTCGCTCGGTTTGCAAGGTGTGAGATGCTCGGGCCGCACGCCGACAGTG
>DASZZK010000485.1:0-2028 GCA_035544975.1 Casimicrobiaceae bacterium
TTCATTCCCCGCTACATCTGGACCGAGGAAGTCGCGCGCTTCTGCCTCATGTGGCTGATCATGCTCGGCGCGACCATCGCGGTGCGCGACGGCACGCACTTCGACGTCGACGTTCTACCGGAGCCCAAGACCGTTCGTGGCAAAGCCGTCGGCCAGCTCATCGTGCATGTGTCCATATTGCTGGTGGCGCTTATTTTCATCGCCTTCGGCTGGCGCTTTGCCGCGTTCGGCTACGAGCAGAGCTCGGAGATGACCGGGATCAACATGCTGTCGATCCATATTGCCTGGCCGCTCGCCGGTATCTGCTGGCTTCTTTTTCTGGCGGAACAAATTCTCGACGATATGAAGCTCTACGCAGCCGGCCGCCATGGGCCCCGCTGAAGTCGCGGCGCTTCTGTTCGGCGTCTTCGCCCTGCTG
This sequence comes from Casimicrobiaceae bacterium, assembly GCA_035544975.1. Taxonomy (GTDB): domain Bacteria; phylum Pseudomonadota; class Gammaproteobacteria; order Burkholderiales; family Casimicrobiaceae; genus PALSA-1003. The sequence goes on from DASZZK010000485.1 coordinate 419, forward strand.
ATCATCTTTAGGGTGCCGGTCGCGTTCGCGCTGGGCCTCGCCTGCGTCCCGGTATTTTTCATCGACGACCGGCTGACGCCGTTCCTGCTGCTCAACGAAATGTTGAAGTCGTACAACTCGTTCCTTCTGCTGGCGATTCCGTTCTTTATGCTGGCGGCGAACCTCATGAACACGGCGGGCATTACGGAAAAGCTGATCAACCTGTCGCGCGCATTGGTCGGGCACCTGCCTGGTGGGCTCGGTCACGTCAGCGTCCTGGTATCGATGCTTTTCGCCGGCATCTCCGGCTCGTCGACCGCGGAAGCCGCGGGCGTCGGCGGCGTGCTGATCCCGGCCATGAAGAAACAAGGCTACGACACGCCGTTCACCGTCTCACTGATCGCGTGTGCGGCAGTGATGGGCGTGATCATTCCGCCATCGATCCTGATGGTCGTCTGGGGCGGCGTCATCTCGGTGTCGATCGGCGGCTTGTTCCTCGCCGGCGTCGTTCCCGGCGTACTGATGGGACTATCGCTGATGGTCGCGGTGTACATCTACGCCAAACGTCGCAACTATCCGGTGTACGCGCGAGTGACGATGAAGGAGTTCTTGTCGGCGTGCGGACAAGCGATCCTGCCCATTCTCACGCCGGGCATCATCGTCGGCGGCATCGTCTTCGGGTTTTTCACGCCGACCGAGGCGTCGGTGATCGCGGTGCTGTACGCGATGCTCCTCGGCGGACTCATTTACCGCTCGCTGCCTTTTGCCGCGCTCAAGCACACTCTGTACGACTCCGCGCGCTTCGCGGCGATCGCGCTGTTCTGCATCGGCACCGCTTCGGCATTCGGCTGGATCCTGGCTTACTTCCACATTCCACAGCTGGTCGTGGATGCTGTCGCGGGCTGGGGTGGGGGCGTGACCAGCGTCGGATTCATCACCGCTGCTGCTTTCTTGTTCATCGGCTGTTTCATCGACGCGATTCCGGCGATCATCATCGTCGGCACCATACTCGCACCGCTCGCGGCCAAGGTCGGCATGCACCCGATTCACTTCGCCATCATCGGCGTGATCTCGATCGCCTACGGTCTGGTCACGCCGCCGTACGGCCTGTGCCTGATGATTGCCTGCTCCATCGGCGGCATCAAAATCAAGGATGCGGTGAAGGACACCGCCATTCTTTTCATCCCGATGCTGCTGGTGCTGTTGATCGTGATATTGTTTCCGTCTCTGATACTTTGGCTGCCGCGCACGTTGATGCCGCAGTTCGTGAAGTAGATTATGTAGCAAATCATGTTGCAATCGAAGCCGCTTTCGCCCGGTTTCGGGCTGGAAACTTCGGACGTTGACGTTTCGAAGCCGTTGTCGGCTGCGGCATTCGACGAGCTCGAGCGCACTTTTTTCCAGGGTCAGGTGCTGGTGCTTCGTGCTCAGTCGCTGACGCCCGCGCAATACGTCGCGTTCGCGCGCCGCTTCGGGCCGCCCGAGCCGCACGTGATCAACCAGTTCCATCATCCGGCCGACCCCAACATCCTGATTCTGTCGAACCGGAAAAAGGATGGCCAGCCGGTCGGACTGGCCGATGCCGGTACCTACTTTCACACCGACTATTCCTATCTGCAGGTTCCCGCGCG
>DASZZK010000486.1:0-4448 GCA_035544975.1 Casimicrobiaceae bacterium
CGAGGGATTCGAGGAAAACGAATATTGCGCTGGCGATCAATCCCGGCGCGGCGAGCGGAAGCGTCACGGTTCGAAAGCAGGTCCACGCCGATGCGCCGATATTGCGCGCCGCTTCCTCGAGCGAAATATCGACCGAGGCAAACGCCGCCGACGCGATCCATACCGCCAGCACCAGGCCATGCGACGCGTGAACGAGCACGACGCCGAGAATCGTTCCGTTAAGCCCGATCTGATAAAACACCTGCGCGATGTTGACGTACACCGGCAGATTCGGCACCGCCTGCGGCAGGAGGAACAGCAGCAGGATCGCGCTGCGCCAGGGAAGGTTCAGCCGTCCCAGCGCATAGCCCGCGGGCACCGCGACCGCGAGCGAAAGCGCCACCGTCAGGAAAGCGATCCAGACGCTGGTGCCGAGCGACGCGAGCGCATTGCCGCGCGGCTGGAATACGCGATACCAGAAGGTAAGCCCGAATTCCAGCGGCAGCTTGTTCGGAAAATACCAGCGCTCGGCGAACGCCCATAGCAGCAGGTTCAGCAGCGGTCCGAAAATCGCGAATGCGAACAAGGCCAGCGCGATTGCGCGCAGCACGGTTCGAAGCGGCGATGGAAGCGTCGGAAAACGAAGCGCCGTCATGCGCGTGTCACCTTTTCCACGGCGTGATGCAAATAGAACCATGCGCCGCCTGCGGCGAGCACCAGCGACAGCAAACATAACGCGTTGGCCACCGCGTAATCGCCAAAGGTGTTGATGCGATAGGCGACGTCGACCGTCACCATGGTCGGCGAATTGGGATTGATCATCAACGGCACCGACAGCACCGACAACATGGTCACGAACGACAGCACCAGGCCGACCAGCAGCGTGCCGCGCACCTGCGGCAGGATGATGTCGATCAACACCCGCAAGCGCCGCGCGCCGAGGTTGCGCGCAGCTTCGATATGCTGGGTCTCGATCGATGCCATGGCGCCGGCCAGGAGCAGCGTCACGAACGGCGCCTGCTTCCAGACGAAGGCGACGACGATGCCCCGCCAGTCGAGCAGGCTCTGGGCCGACAAGGGCTCGATCAGCCCGGTCCCGATCAGCACATGGTTGAGCATGCCGTTCTTGGCGAGAAAGGTGCGCATCACCTGGCCGGCCACCACGAACGGAATGAACAGCGGCCAGCGATAGAGCCAGCGCAGGATAGCCACCGCACGCGGGTTTTCGCCGAGCGTGAGGTAGCCTGCAATCGCAATCGCGACCAGGCCTATCAGTATGGTCGAGGCGACGACGATCGCCAGCGTGAAGAGCAAATCGGTGGTGTAGAGGTCGAACGACTTGGCGAAGTGTTCGAGCGTCAATGCGCCGTCCTTGCGCCGGAAAGCAACCACCGCAGACATTGCGAGCGGCGCGACAAAGAAGACGAGGATGACCGCCAGCGCCGGGGCGAGCAATGCAAGCCCGACCCAGCGGTCAGCGATGGGGGCTTTTATGGCAATCGATTTCACCGCGCCTCACCGTGAGCCTCTACCTGCGAGCGGAGCAGGGAGAATCCCCCTCCCCGCCGGTGCTCTGCGTCTTACTTGATCACGACGCGCTCGTAGCCCTCGACGATATCGGTGAAGTATTCCGACAACGGGAATGGACGGCCGTATTTCGACAGATCGGTCGGCGAGATGTCGGTGAAGAGCTTGTTCCAGCTCGGCTGGTCCATCTTGGATTGCACGTGCTGCGGATCGATGCCCGGGTACCAGTTGAATTGCTTGACGATACCTTCTGCCTGCACTTCAGGGCTCTCGGCCAGGTCGATGAACTTCTTGGCCAGCGCCGCGTGCGCCGCCTTGGCCGGGATCACGTAGTACATCGGCTGTCCGGGAAGTCCGGGCGACGGCAGCGAGAGCTTCATCTTCGGGCTCATCCGCCCGTCCGCCTGCCAGGTGTAGAACATGTCGACCCAGACCGGGCCGATGGAGATCTCGCCGCGATTGAGCATGTCCAGTGTCCCGGCATTGCCCGGCGTCATCACCACGTATTGATTGAAATCCTTGAGCCCGCCGAGCGCCTTGTCGATGGCCACCTTCTGGCTGGCGTCGTAGGGTCCCTTCTCGAGCTTGTCGGCCATGCCGGTGTTCGCTTCAACCCACGCCATCACGAAGCCCACGCCCGACATGCCGCCCTTGACGCCGTTGTAGCCGAATTGCTTCGGATTCTTCTTGACCCATTCGGTGAGCTCCCCGAAAGATTTCGGCGGTGCCTTGATCAGCTCGGGGTTGTACGCAAACGCGATCTGGCTGTGAAACATCGGCAGCACATAGCCGTCGACGTTGGCCCCGAGAGCGTTCTTGGCCGTGTCGCGCGTGACCAGCTTTCCCGCGGCTATGTCGTTACGGTACGGCATCAACAGCTTTTCGCCGACCATGGTCGCGGCACCGCGTTGATGCACGACCGCGACGTCGACATCCCACTCGGCGACATTTGCCTTCTGCTGCGCCGAAAGCTTTTCGTAGATTTTCTGCGATCCGGAATCTCCGGGCCCGGTACCCACCGCGCGCACCTTCACACCGGGATTCATCTTCTCGAACTTCGGCGCCAGATAATTATTGACGTAATCGACCATGTTCTGATCGCCGGCGGTGACGACGTTTAGCGTCTGGGCCCCAATTCCACCGGCAAATCCACCGGCAATTGCGAGCGCGGTGACGAGTAGCAGCATCCGAAACTTCATGTCAGCCTCCTAAGGACTACGTGGTTGATGGGTGGGGAAAAGCAGCAGCGCGTCAAGCGGCACGACGACGCAGGTCGGCGTCCCTTCCGCAACGCGCTCCGACGCGTGAACCCAGATATCGGCATCGTCGGTGCGCACCCGATACCGATAGCCCTGCCCGACGTACACCGTTTGTGCCACGACACCTGTCAGGACCAGGTCGCCCGATGCGCGAGCATTCGTAACGCTGTCGTGAGCATTCGTGACATTGCCGGGCGCATTCATGGCGCCCACAGGCGCGTCCGCTGCGGCGGCAGGCGCCAGCCGCGCCGCGTCGCTGCGAAAATGAACGCGGATGCGCTGATCCGGCGCGGTGTCGAGCCCGATGGCCTTCAGCGCGCCGTCCCCGCCGCGCGACACGTCGAGCACATTGTCGGCGCCCATGAATCCGGCGACAAAAGCCGACGTCGGACGATGAAAGATCTCTTCGGGCGCACCAATCTGCACGATGCGCCCCGCGTCGATGACCGCGATGCGGTCGGCCAGCGTCAGCGCTTCCTCGCGGTCGTGCGTCACATACACCGCGGTGATTCCGATCCGCTGCTGAAGTGCGCGCAGCTCGTGGCGCAGCTCCAGGCGCACCTTGTAATCGAGATTCGACATCGGCTCATCGAGCAGCAGCAGATGAGGATCGACCGCAAGCGCGCGGCCCAGGGCGACGCGCTGCCGCTGTCCGCCCGAAAGCTGCGTCACCGGGCGCGGCCCGAAATTCTCGAGTTGCAGCAGCTTGAGCATCTCGGCCACGCGTGCAGCGATGGCGTCCTTCTTCCAGTTGCGCATGCGCAAGCCGTAGCCGATGTTGTCCGCGACGCTCATGTGCGGCCACAAGGCGTAGGACTGAAACATCATCGCCGTTTCGCGCGCCTCGGGCGGAAGGCGGGTGATGTCCTTGCCGTCGACGCGAATCGCTCCCGAGTCCGGAATCACGAAGCCGGCGATCGAGCGCAGCAAGGTCGTCTTGCCGCAGCCCGAGCTGCCGAGCAGCGCGATCATCTCGCCGCGCTGCACACTTAAGCTCACCTGGTCAAGGACTCGTGTCGTGCCGTAAGAAACCGTCAGCGCTTCGATCGACAGATAGGGCGTCATGAACCAATGAGACGTCGGTGAAACCTTGGGCTTTCAGTATGACGCGGATATGACCGAGCAGCTACACCCCAAGCGGTCAGGCGCGCAGTCAGCTGGGCCCGCGATCGGCGACAATGCCGTTTGTGCGCCGCAGCAGGCGGATGCAGCGACCAGGATTTGTGGAAAAACGCAACGCGTTGCTCCGGGCGTGCCATAAGTGCGAGCCCGCGCTCTAAAGCCCCACGACGGTGTGATATGCTGCGCGTCACTCGAAGCCTCACGGAAAGTCGCGTCGTGGTGCGATTATCCGCCCTCATCCGCGAAGCCCGGTGCCAATCCCTGCCGAGCGTCTTTCTCGCCAGAAAACCGACCCTAGCATGATCCGATCTTTGCTGACCGCCGCCGTCGCTGCATGGATCGCCTTGGCCGCCTCATGCGCCGCGGCGGCCGACCTCGTCTTCTCTGTCACCGAGGGCGTCACCTATTATCAGACCAACAAGGAAATTGCCGCCCGATTCCAGCCCCTCACGGACCTGCTTGCCAAGGCGCTCAAGCGGCCGGTGCGCATCGTCATCGTCAGTCCCTATAACGATGTGCGCGCGGGTCTTGCGCGCCAGGAGTACGACCTCGCTTTCATCC
>DASZZK010000487.1:0-3741 GCA_035544975.1 Casimicrobiaceae bacterium
GCTGTGGGGCTCGTGACGCCGCGCGAAGGCGACGCAAGGCAAGGTACTGATTCAAAACCTTGATTCGTTTCAATTCGGCTGCTCGACGCGGACCCCTGTCACCCTGCCTTCATATTGTGCGTCGCAACGAAGGCGCGTAGACTCGCCGCGGTGCAACAGGGCGGTCGACCCTGCGTGGGCTGGGGGGACAGCGACAAAAATGCGGAACAAAAATGCGCCTTAAAGGCAAGGTTTCGATCATTACCGGCGCCGGTCAGGGCATCGGACGTGCGACCGCGATCAAATTCGCCAAGGAGGGAGCCAAGGTCGCCGCTTGCGACATCAACGTCGCCGCGGCCGAGGAAACGGCGAAACTGATCACCGACGCGGGAGGCGAATCCGTCCACTTTCGCATCGATGTCACCGACAAGGAGACCATCGCCAGAATGGTCGAAGGCGTGATGGCCAAATGGGGCCGCATCGACACCCTGGTCAACAACGCCGGCATCGTTCAGGACGCCCAATTCAAGAAGATGACCGATGAGCAGTTCGAGCGGGTGATCGACGTCAATCTCAAGGGTGTCTACAACTGCACCAAGGCCGTCGTGGATATCATGCTCGAGCAGAATTCGGGCTGCATCCTCAATGCCTCCTCGATCGTCGGCATCTACGGCAACTTCGGCCAGACCAATTATGCGGCGACCAAGTTCGGCGTCATCGGCATGGTCAAGACGTGGGCGCGCGAGCTGGGCCGCAAGGGCATCCGCGCCAATGCGATCTGTCCCGGCTTCATCCATACGCCGATCCTGGCGACGATGCCGGCCAAGATCATCAAGATGATGGAAGACCGCGTCCCGCTGGGCCGGCTCGGTGAACCCGAGGAAATCGCCAACACCTATGCCTGGCTCGCGTCGGACGAAGCGAGCTATATCAACGGCGCCGTCATCGAAGTCTCCGGCGGCGCGACGCTCTAATCGCGCTGACCGTCACTTTCGCGGCGTGGTTTGTCGCCGGTTGTGTCCGCTCGTTGCCGCTTGTTGCTTGTAGGCAGCCGCCTGCGCAAGGTAGCATTGACGATCGCCTCCGAGGTCGTTCCCGTGCGCAACGAGCGTAGATTTTCATTCGCGACAGTGTTAAGAGCTTTGTCCGCGATCACGTTTGGCGTCCTGAGCGCAGGCATCGCACACGCACTCGACAAGGTGGATACTTATATTTGCCCGACGATGCATAAGGGCAGCGGCACCGCCTGCTTCCTCGAGGCCATCCCTCAGACTTACACCATGTGCCGCCACATCAAGAGCATCGAGGTGATCGAGTTCGGACTGTTGGGCGCCCAGGAGGGCGTCAACGGCGCGAAGACCGAGAGTTGCATCGACAAGCACAGGCTTTCCATCGCCCGCCCGTACCAGGCAGCGCTGCGCGAGGCGCGCAATGCGAATGAGGTACAAAGCATGCGCACGCTCTACAACACGTGGCTGGAAAGCCTGGCCAAGCTCCGCCCCGCGTCTCCCGAAACGGACGAAGGCTACAAGCTTCGGGCGGCGGAGCCGTACGGCGATTTCGACGAGCAGATCAAAGCCGTTCGCGTACTCGTCGAAGCGCCCCTACCCCCCGGCGTCAAGCGGCCGGGAAAAGCGACTCCGCAAAAGCCCGGAACAAAATAAACCATGACCGCACCTGCTAGTCTGGCCGCGAGGCGCGCCAAGGCAGAACTTTCTTTCGCGAGCGAGGCGTCGAGCTGAGCGCTGCCGCTGCCGATCTGCACGCGATATTCGGCCCCGGGGGCGTCCTCGCTCGCGATCTCTCGGCGTATCGATTTCGTCCACAGCAACTCGCGATGGCCCAAGCCATCGCGCTCGCCATCGAAACGCGCGGCCAGTTGCTCGCCGAAGCGGGTACCGGAACCGGCAAGACTTTCGCGTATCTCGTGCCCGCGCTCTTGTCCGGCGGCAAGGTGATCGTCTCCACCGGGACCAAGACGCTTCAGGACCAGCTCTTCCAGCGCGACCTGCCGCTCATCCGCGATGCATTGAAAGTGCCGGTGTCGGTTGCGCTGCTCAAGGGCCGGGCCAACTACGTCTGCCATCATCATCTCGAGCGTGCATCCACCCAGGGAACTTTCGCGTCTCGCGCCGACGCCGCGCACTTGCCACGGATCGCGTCGTTTGCGCGCACGTCGACGACCGGAGACAAGAGCGAGCTCGCGGACGTTCCCGAGAACGCCGGAATCTGGGCCGACGTGACATCGACGCGCGAAAACTGTCTCGGCAGCGAATGTGCGGACTACGACCGCTGCTTCGTCATGAATGCCCGCAAGCAGGCGCTCGCGGCGGATGTCGTGGTCATCAACCATCATCTGTTTTTTGCCGACGTCATGCTCAAGGACGAAGGCCTGACCGAGCTCCTTCCCGCGTGCAATACCGTGATCCTGGACGAAGCGCACCAGCTGCCCGACACCGCAACGCTGTTCTTCGGCGAGGAAACCAGCGCCGGGAGCCTGGGTGAGCTTGCCCGCGATGCCGAAATGGAGGGGCTCCGCTCGGCCCGCGACTACACGCCGCTGCCCGATGCCGCGCAAGGGCTGATGCAGGCGCTGCGCCGGTTTCGCCTGGGTGTGGGAGACGTTCCCGGCAAATGGCTGCAGTCGACCGTCGCGCAACGGCCGGAATTCGCCGCCGCGCTCGACGCGCTCGGCGACGCGCTCGCCGGTCTCGCGCGCGAGCTCGCGCAGCAGGCGGAACGAAGCGACGAGCTGGCGCAGTACGCGGGCCGCGCCGCCGATTCGATGGCGCGCCTGACCCGCTGGCGCGAGGGCCTAAACGGACGCGAGGACATAAGCGACGACGCGCAGTGGATTCGATGGCTGGAGGTGAGCATGCACGGCTGGCAATTGCGCGCGTCGCCACTTTCCGTTGCCGAGATTTTTTCCAAGCAGGTGACCGACGTTGCGCGCGCGTGGATCTTCACCTCGGCAACACTGGCGGTCGGCGGCGACTTCGCGCTCTACCAGCGCGAGCTGGGTCTTGCCGGCGCGACCACAGGCTACTGGGAGAGTCCGTTCGACTACGCGCAGCAGGGCTTGCTCTACCTGCCGCGCGATCTGCCGCCTCCGAACAGCATCGAGCACACGGAAGCGGTGGTTGCCGCAGCGCTGCCGGTGTTGAAGGCCAGCGGCGGGCGCGCCTTTCTCCTGTTTACGACGTTGCGGGCGCTCGCGCGCGCCCGCGAATCGCTCGCGGCGGCAATGGAACGCGAAGGCATGAACTTTCCGCTGCTGGTCCAGGGAGAAGGATCACGGTCAGAATTGCTGACGCGCTTCCGACGGCTCGGCAACGCCGTGCTGCTCGGCAGCCAGAGTTTCTGGGAAGGTGTCGACGTTCAAGGCGAAGCCTTGTCGGTGGTCATCATCGACAAGCTGCCGTTCGCGCCGCCGGACGATCCGCTGTTCGCCGCCCGCCTCGAACACATCGCGCGCGAGGGTGGAAATCCGTTCATGGACTACCAGTTGCCGCAGGCCGCGATCAGCCTGAAGCAAGGCGCGGGACGGCTCATCCGCTCCGAGACAGACCGCGGGGTGCTGATGATCTGCGATCGCCGACTGGTGGAAAAGCCCTATGGACGGCGCATCTGGCAGGCGCTGCCGCCGATGCGGCGCACGCGCGAGCTGGCCGACGTGGAGGCATTTTTCGCTCCGGTGCCGGCGGAAGTCTGAGTCGCGGCGCGAGCCACCCGGCGAGGGGCCCCGCGCGAAGCGTGGGGATC
>DASZZK010000488.1:0-6980 GCA_035544975.1 Casimicrobiaceae bacterium
GGATGGTCGAGCTCTACTCCGGTATCGACCTCCGCGACCCGAACGTACCGGCCCGTGGTGATCTTGTGAAGCTCGGCCAGATGCCAGAGTTTGGCACTGGGTTGCAGCGGATAAAGCGGATCGTTGTGGGCGAGCACACGGAACAAGTTCATGGACTGCGCTGACTCTACCCGCGGGTCAAGCGACAACTGTTCCACCAGCCGCGGCAGGGACGCATTGCTGGCCGCCTGCATGACGAAGCAATCGACGCCAAGGGCCGGCATGGGCCAGTCATTGGTGATCGTCAGGCTATATTGGCTTGCAATCGCTTCGGCAATCCGTCGCCGGGCGCTGCCTCCGACGCGCGCGTCATACCTGCCGCCATAGTCCACGTCGGGACGAAAGTGCGGCGGCGCCAAACGCAACATGACCAGGACTTGCCGCTCGGTGGAACCATCGTCGACCGGCGTGCCGGTGACGCGATCCAGCCGCGCACACGCCACCGCGCACAGGGACAGCAAGACCAGGAGCGATGTGCGCGCCGTGGTCATCGTTTCTCAGCGATCGAGCTGTTCGACCAACACCACGGCGGGCTCCGCGCGCAAGGCTCGGGCTGCCTCGACCCGTCGTTCTACCGCGACCTTGAGTACGTAAGCGTTCGTCTCGGTCGGCCCATCCGCGACTCGGACTCCGGCCTTGCGCAGTATCCGGCGGAGATCGGACTCAGTTGTGGCCGGATCGAAGACAACGACGAGGGTACCGGTCGTCGGCGCGGCAGCGCTTCGCGCACCGAGGGTCCGGTATAGGGTGGGGCCATCAGTGGCCGGCACCAGCGCGGCCCCCAGCGCGACGATCACTGCCAGTTGCGCCGCCATGGCCCATCGCGACCAGGACGGGGCCCGTCTCCAGAGCCTGGCCAGCGACGCCCCTTTGCCTCGCCCCGCGCGCGGCTGGTCAAGCTGGCGGCGCAGATTGCGGAAAACAGTGGAGGCGCCCGGCGTTGCTTCTCCATCAACGCATGCCGCGCGAAGCTCGCGCAGCCACTGGACCTCGCGCTGGCATCGCACGCACTCGCTGAGATGCTGCTGTACAAACGCAAGCTCGTCCTTGTCCAATGTCCCGTTCACGAACCACGGCAGCAGCACATCGGCCACTTTGTGTGCCGCGGGATCGAATGGTAGTACGCGTCCGCTCATGCTGCCCCCTCCCCGCGGTTGCCAGCGACCCGGAAACCGCATCGGGATCGAAATCGATAGCGTTGTCTGATCTGACTAATACCAGTGTAAACCGGTCCATCCCCAAAATATTCCACTGCGAGGTCACCGATTGTCCATGGGGGCCGCGCTGCACCATTTCCGCCCTCGGTTGCCGCTGCGCGCTGTTCATTCGGCCGATGTGAGGCTGCCGAACAGACCGTCGGACTCGTACCTGTACTTCGCGCATGCCAAAAGGTGCCTTGGCGACAGACAAACGCCCCGTCGCCGTTGGCGCGGCTTCGCGACGCGAATGCGGCAATTCGTCGCCTTGGTATTGAATCCGATCGCCGCCCTGCCTAGAGTGCAATCCACCTGCAGAGGCCAGCTATGACGGATCGAGCGCCTCATCTCGCCGCATCGAAGCTCGATTCAGGTAAGCGAAGGAGCCGGAAATCCGCAGGGGCGCCTGCGTTGGCAAACAGAAAAAGTGGGCTGTAAGAGCCGAACTTAGGAGATAACGATGAACCACTACGAACCCCTCATTCCGCGCGTCGCTTTCGGTATCGCCGCGGTCGCCATGACCGCGATCACCATCGGCGTGTCGGTGATCATGCCGACGAAAATGGACTCTGACAGTCGTGAACCTCGTATGCTGGAGGCGTTGACGGTCACCGCGCCGGCGTCCACGGGCGACGTCACCGGCTCCGAGAGCACCGACGTCGTCGCAGCACACAAGGCAGGCTTGTCCGCGGTCCCGTGCATCTCGCCACAGCCGAATCGCAAACCAGAGGAGTCATGAAACCAAACCCGGGTTTGCTCGCAGCAGTCGCCGCCGCGTTCCTGGCTGCGGCCACGTACGCGGATGCGGCTCCGGCTGCGCAACAAAAGATCGCGTCCGTCCAATATCTCGTTGGGACCTGGAACTGCGCGCACACGGTCGGCACGTTTGTACGGGCCAGTACTTCGCCATCCGGATGACCGACACCGCCGACAGCGGCTGGTCGTGGAAGTACGTCAGTTTCTTCAAGACTCAAAATCCGGAAACGCCGCGCAGCGACGCGACATTCAGCAAGACGTCGGATTCCGAGTATGTCGTGGACGGCCCCAGCTATGAGCAAAATGGGACGCGCGTCACGGAGCACCCTGTCTGCAAGAAGGTGTGAGCCCCGGGACGAACGGTGGGGTATCCCACGGGTAGAGCCACACGGTTGGTTACATTTTCCTGTCGTCGCGGCGATCGCTCGGCCGTTATCATCAGCTCATCCATGACCGAGTCTTCCCAATGAAAAACGTTCTGATCCTAAGCGCCGTGCTCGTGTTGTCGTCAGGCGGGGTCCTGGCTGCCGACCAACCGCAGAGCGGCGGCCCACGCGCTGCGTGTCAAGCTGACGTCGCCAAGCTTTGCCCAGGAGTTCAGCCCGGAGGCGGCCGCATCATAGGTTGTTTAAAGCAAAACGAAGCTCAGGTATCCACGTCGTGCAAGGAAGCGATCGCGAAGGGGCGCGCAAGAAAAGCACCGGTAGCGCCGGCCTCGTCTCAGGGATAAGGCTCCTCCGCAAGGCGGCGCGACGCGCGCCGCGCACTCACCGCGTCGCTACACAACGCGGACGTGCAGGCCTACAATGGCGGTAGTGGTTATCGGAAGCCATTGATGGGTAATAGTCTGTTGCGTGCATCCTTGCCCGCAATTCTCGCCGCCACGTTTGGGCTGGAGCTTGCTCACGCGGATATCTACACGTGGGTCGATGCGTCCGGATCGATCAACGTCAGCAATCTGGCTCCGCCCGACGGGGTTCGCGTGGCGAGCGTCATGCGCGAGAGCGCGCCAGCAATCGCAGCACGTGCCGAGGCGGCCCGCGAGGCTGCGCGCCAGGCCGAGGTACAGGCTCTCGCAGAGCGCGTCCGCGAGCTCGAGGACGACGTCGAGTTGGCCAGGCGCCAGGCGCCACCGCCGGTGGATTACCGGGCCATCCCGCCGCCACCGGTGATTCAATACTTTGTGATACCCCCACCTGCGCAGTACGCGCTCAATCCGGCACTGCCCGAGAATACCGGCTGCGATCCCGCCTGGATCGGTTGCGGGCTCTGGGGGATGCCTGGCATCTATACGACCAATGTTGTCGTGCTGCGGGCGCCGAACTTTCGCCATTTCCATCCTGGCCGCGGTGGGCACCGATTTCCTGTCCAGCCTCCGGTGCGTGCGCCCGGAACCTTCCGCCGGGGCTAGGACGCCGATCGACCTCGCCGCGCATCGTAGATCACATTACTGCGGCGAAAGGTTCAGCGCCTTCGCAAGTTTGCCTATCGCCTCGTACTCCTGGTCGATGTATTGACGCAGCGCCGCTCCTTTGCGGATCAGGAGCTGCTCGCCGGCGTCATCCAGGAACTTGCGCGTAGCCGGGGCGCTCGCGGCCTTTTCGAATCCGGCTTCCAGCTCGGCGATCTTCGCCGGCGGCGTGCCCTTGGGCGCGAGCACGCCGCGCCAGAGGATCAACTCTTCGTCGGGAATGCCCAGTTCGCGCAAGCCCGATGCCGACGGCAGCGCGGCGATCTTGTCCGCGGAACTGAGCAGGACGCATTTCGCCCTGCCGCTTTGCGCGTGCTGCAGTACCGGCGGCACCGATCCATCATAAATGTCGATGTGTTTGCCGAGGAAGGCTGTCAGCGTTTCGCCCGCGCCCTTGAATGGTATGTCGCGCGCCTTGACCTTCATCGAGCGAAAGATGCGCTCCGCGGCGAGCTGGCCCGGGCCGCCGGCGCCGTCATTGCCGTAGGTATATTTGTCCGGGTTCTTGCGCAACTCCTCGATGAAGGTCTTGCCGTCGGTGGCCGGAAAATCGGGATGCACGCAGAACACGTACGGCGCGCTGGTGAGCTGGATCACGGGAATGTAGTCGTTCGGCGTGTACTGCACCTTCATCGTGTGCGGCGACACCGTCACCGGGCCGAGCCACACGGCGGCGAGCGTCTGCCCGTCCGGCGGCGAATGCACCATCTGCGCGACGCCGATCGTTCCCCCGGCGCCGGGAACATTGACGACGACGATCGGATCTTTGATGTAGGACGTCGCCTCCTTGGCAAGCACGCGGAAGAACCCGTCCGTGCCGCCGCCCGGTGCGGTGGGGATGATGAGCTTGATCGGCTCCGCGAGCGCGATCGATGTTGCGCCCAGCAACAGCGCGGCGACGATAGTGAGAACAAAATTCATGGCGACGTCTCCTCCGTTTTGCGTTGATTGATTCGCGTCGGCAACGCTCGATCGAATCCGAGCAAGCTTGCCGGCGCATCGGCCAGAATGATGCGCCGTGTCGCCTGGTCGGGGATCCAATCGGCCAGCCACTGCACGCAATCGCGATACGTGATCTCGTCCTCGTGCGACACGAACGGCCAATCGCTCGCCCATAGGAGCTGCCGCGGACCGCCCGCGTCGAGCAGCGCGTCGACGTAGCGCTGCACATCGGCGCCGCCCTGCCGATAGGGCGCCGAGAGCTTGACCCACGTGTCGCCGGCACGCACGCCGTCGAGGACCGCCTTGAAGCCGGCGCACGCAATACCTTGCGCCGGATCGGGACTGCCGAAATGATCGACAACGACTTTGGCGCCGCTTTCGCGAATCGCCGGCAGAATCTTCGCGAGCAACGGGCCTTCGAGATAGATCTCGACGTGCCAGTCGAGGTCGCGCACGTTCGCGAATAGCTGCCGGTAACCCACAGCCAAGACGTCGGGCAGCGTCGAGCGCCGGATCCAGTTGAGCCGAATGCCGACAGCGCCGCGCTGGCCCATTGCCGCGAGCGACGCGCGGTCGATGCCGGGATCGACGATGACGGTGCCGCGCAGCCTCCCATCCGCGCGGTCCAGCGCTTCCAGCAGCAAGCGGTTGTCGGTGCCGTAGAAGCTCGGCGCGGTGAGCACGCCGTGCGAGATGCCGTGCGTATCGAGCACGGTCAGGTAATCCTCGACGCTGCAATCGCGCTTCGGCGCCGAATGCCGGTCGGGCGCGAGCGGCGCGTCGCGCCGCATGACGTGCGCGTGGCAATCGACGGCGCTTATCGGGCCGACGATTCCGGCGCCGCCATTTCCCGCGAGTGCATCGACCACGTTCAGGCCGTCTGTTTCGACGACGCCGGCTTGGCGCCCGGCATGATCGCCGCCTCGCGCGCTCGACCGTACTTGGCCTCGAGCTGCTCGGGCGTGAGGAAGCGCTGCTCCATGTCCTCGATTTCCGCCATGCCCATGATGTCGTGAAGCTCCTCGAAGGAGACCAGCGCGTCGGGGCGATCGACGATCTTGCCGCTGTCGAGCGATTGCTGGAGCAGCTCGAGACCGCGCTTCATGCCCATCAGCGCGCAGGCGGTGAGCATGCGCGGATAGATGACAACGGACACGCCGAGATCCTGCAATTGCTTGGCGGACAGCAGCGGCGTCGTCGACCGCTGCCGGATGCCGAAGCCCATGTTCACCGACAGCGGCTTGTGCACGTTCTTGGCGATCGTGCCGATGTCGTCGATCGACATCGCCGCGTCAGCGAATAGCAGATCCGCGCCGGCTTCGGCGTAGAGGTTCAGGCGCCGGATCGCTTCCGGGACGCCGTGCGTCGCCAGCACGTCGGTGCGCGATTTGATGACGAAATCGGGGTCGGCGCGCGCTTCGGCGGCGGCGCGAATCTTCTGCACCATTTCCTCCGCCGAAATGACCTCCTTGCCCTTCAAGTGCCCGCACCGCTTGGGCCACACCTGATCCTCGAGCATCAGCCCGGCGACGCCCGCGCGCTCGAAGGCGCGGACGGTGTGAAACGCGTTGAGCGCGTTGCCGTAGCCGGTGTCGCCGTCGGCGAGCAACAGCAACTCCGAGCACGCGGCCAAGGCGCGCGCCGCCGCGACATTATCTTCGAGCCCCATCAGCCCGACGTCCGGCTGACCGAGGCGCGATTCGCTCACGCCGCTGCCGCTGATGAAGGCGGCGGTGTAGCCGAGTTTGCTGACGAGCCGCGTACTGAAGCCATCGAATACGCCGGGGAGGACGAGGATCTCGGGCGCTTCGATCAGCGCGCGCAGGCGCTTGCCAGGACTTGCTTTGGGCGTTGGCTTGGTCATCCGAAATTCTCCCTGGCTGGTTATTCCACTCCACCCGCCGCAAACGCAGCCTTGCCGGCCGGCGTCGCAAACTGATTGAGCACAGCTTTCACCGCTTCAGGTGACGCTGCACCGGTCATCATCACCGCTTCGTAGCTGGTGTAGTTCTGTACGTCAGCCGGCAGCGGGCCGACGAGCTTCACGCCTTTGGGCTCGTACGCCCTGATCTCGGTGATCGCGCCGAAACCAATTTCGTTTCCCTTGCCCTTGCTCACATGCTCCATCACCGATGCGCCATCGGGATAGCGCGTGGTCTTCGGCTTGAGCTGCTCCAGGACGCCCATCTTCTCGAACAGCTTGTCGAGATAAATCCCGCTGGACGCCGTGTTATAGACCACCGAGTCGGCGGCCAGAAGCGTCCGTTTCAATGCGTCGACCGATGCAATGTCGGGCACCGACGCGCCGCTGCGCACGACGATGCCGGCGCCGACGCGCCCGACCATAACGCGAGTATCGGCGGCGACCTTGCCATCCTTGGCGGCCTGGGTGATCGCGTCCGGCGGAGCGATCACGATATCGAATGCCTCGCCTGCCGCTAGACGTTGAACGATCTGCGGCGTCGTAGCGAACTGAGTTTTCAAGTCGTGGCCGGTTTCTCGCTTGACCACCTGCACGAACGCTAGCAGACCAGGCTCGACAGCCCCCGCGCTCAGGATCCTGATTTCGGCAGCGA